>JBFGYY010000111.1:0-8146 GCA_041587095.1 Motiliproteus sp.
GAGCGAGGCGGGTGGCAATGCTACAGCCCCTGTCAGCCGTTTGACCGCGCTGCGTCAACTTCCCTTAAAAATCCGTAACAGCTTCGCCAAGCGCCGGGGGGAATACGATTTCTCCCATGAGGTGATGGAGGCGATGCAGGGCTGTCTGGCCTGCAAGTCCTGTGTCTCACAGTGTCCGATCAAGGTTAACGTACCCGAATTTCGCAGCCAGTTTCTGGCCCTCTATTACAGTCGCTACCTGCGTCCGGCCAAAGATTATCTGGTCGGCGGTCTGGAACTGATGATTCCTTACCTGGCCAAATGGCCCGCCCCCTATAACTGGGCCATGCAGAACACGTCCATACAGAAACTGCTGGGACACAGCCTGGGCATGACCGATAGCCCCTCGATCTGTAACCTCAGCCTGAAACTGGAACTCGACCAGAAAGGTATCGACTGGGCAACACCGGACAGCCTGCAGCGACTCAGCAGCGATGAGCGGGCGAACACCGTTATTCTGGTTCAGGATGCGTTTACCAGTTACTTCGAGACAACGCTTGTGCTGGATTGCTGTGAGCTGCTGGGACGGCTGGGTTTTCGCGTGATGGTCGCCCCCTATTTACCGAACGGGAAGCCGCTGCATGTGCACGGCTTCTCCCGTGCTTTCGCGCAGCTGGCGCGGCGCAACGTCAACATGCTTAAAGAGCTGGAGGCTTTTGGTGTGGCGCTGGTGGGCATCGACCCCTCCATGACGCTCGCCTATCGCCAGGAATACAGCAAGGCGCTGCCTGACGAAACGCTCCCCAGCGTACAGCTCCTGCAGGAATGGCTGGTCACCCGGCTGCCGCAACTGCAGGCCAGGCGCCCTGACTCAGGCACCACTTACAACCTGCTGGCGCACTGCACCGAGAAGACCAACGCAGCCCCCGCTATTGCGGCTTGGCAGCAGGTATTTTCAGCCCTGGGACAGCAACTGAATATTCTCAGCACCGGTTGTTGCGGCATGGCGGGTACATACGGCCATGAAACCGCCAATGTTGAAACATCCAGAGAAATCTATGCGCTGAGCTGGGCCGAACCGGTCAACAACCCTGAACTGACCGGGAGTCTGGTGGCCACGGGGTATTCCTGCCGCAGCCAGGTTAAGCGCATCGATCAGCAGCAGATCCCTCACCCGGCACAAGCCTTGTTGCGTTTATTTTAGGGTCTTAGCTGCAAGCGTTTTAGGTCTCTATTAACCTGGTGGACAAATAGGTCAATTCCTATTGTGTCCATCACCCCTAAAAAACTGGCGCAGCTGCGTGGAACTGCTTGATTCTCAGGGGCTCGCATTGGTCTTCGACCAATGTTGACGCATCCTGCGTCTCCTATTAACCCGCCGGGTTAATAGTGGCAACTGTTTTAGATCACGAATAGATCACAGATGCCCGGTCAGCGGGTTGTAATGTGCGGCCGGGCACGCGTTCAGTTCATATACACGCATAAAGCCCCCTTACAGGTGCTCCATACGCCGCCCCTGACAATGACGTCGGGACAGTTCCTCATCGCGTAAAATACGCCGCACGACTTTGCCGACATTACTACGCGGCAGCTCCGTGCGAAACTCAACCTGGCTGGGTATTTTATAAGCGACCAACCGCTCCCGGCAGTATTCACGTATCACCTGAACGGTTAAGTTCCGGCAGCGCGCCACCACATAGAGCTTTATCAACTCACCGCTGCGTTTGTCCGGCAACCCAACCACTACGCATTCATCGATATCCGGATGACTGGCGATAGTTTGCTCCAGCTCTGTGGGGTAGACGTTGAATCCCGACACATTGATCATATCTTTTTTTCGATCGACAATGCGCAGATAGCCATCGTCCTGAATTTGTACGACATCGCCGGTCTTTAACCAGCCGTCCTTATCCAGAACCAGCGCAGTTTCCCTGGGTTGCTGCCAGTAACCCGCCATGACCTGCGGGCCGCGCACACAAAGTTCACCCATTCCACCACAGGGCACTTCCTGGCCATCATCGTCCAGTAACTTAACTTCCGTGCCATACATCGGCAACCCGATCGTGCCAACCTGAATGGCCTGAGGTGGATTAACCGCAATAAACGGCGCAGTCTCGGTCATGCCATAGCCCTCGATAACGGAGCAGCCGGTAATTTCGCGCCAGGAGCGCGCCACATCCGGTGACAACGCCATCCCTCCTGACAGGGTGATCCGTAACGCGCTGAAATCAAGCTCCTGAAAACGCGGCTGCTTACACAGTGCGTAAAACAACGGATTGATCCCGCTGATCAGGGTAAAACGCCAACGCCTGAGCTCACGTACAAACGCAGGCAGGTCCCGGGGATTCGTGACAAGAACCACATGGTTGCCCGCATCAAGCATCAGCATGCAGTTAAGCGTGAACGAGTAGATGTGATAGAGCGGCAAAGGGGCGATTGCAATCTCAGCGCCTGGCGCACTGATATCACTCAACACCCGGCGAGCCTGATGCATATTTGCCAATAAGTTTCGATGGCTCAACATCGCGCCCTTAGCGACGCCGGTGGTGCCGCCGGTATACTGCAGCATCGCCAGATCATCGGGCGTGCGCTGCACAGCGGCAAAAGAGCATGCGGCCCCCCGGTTCATCGCCTGAGTCCAGGAGATCGCCATCGGCAAGTTGTACTCGGGTACCATCTTTTTCACATGGCGTAACAAGGAGTTGATCAACATACGCCGCGGGGCGGCATGGGCATCACCGACCTGTGTAACAATGACGGTCTCGATGGCGGTGTCGTCGACGATCTCTTCAACCCGGTGCGCCATATTAGCCAGCACCACCAAGGCCTTGGCGCCCGAGTCGGTAAACTGGTGCCGCATCTCTTGCGCGGTATAGAGGGGATTGGTGTTGACCACCACAAGGCCAGCTCGCAGTGCTCCGAAAACGGCCACAGGGAACTGCAGTAGATTAGGCAACTGAATGGCGATTCGATCACCGGGCTTAAGGGGCGTATCGTTCTGCAGGTAGGCGGCGAAATCCCGCGACATACGCTCTAACTGGCGGTAGCTGAGGGTTCGTCCCAGATTCGTTAAGGCAGGGTGGTCGGCAAACCGGCTGCAACGACTGACAAAAAAATCCGCAATGCTAAGATCTTCCGTCAGTTCATCTTCGACGAGCCTCAACGCATCAGGGGAAAGGGTATCCGCGCTGTTTCGACCTAAAAAAAACCGTCTGATTCCATCAGGACTGAGAGCCTGCAGCCCCTGTACAACTCCATTCATAAGCCGATTTCTGCCTCCTGCCAAGCCACCGAACAACCTTAAGTCTAATCCACTTTAGTCTAGTTCGCATAGCCTGAATTCAAACAGAATATCGTCTGCAGCGATAGTATAAATAGCTGAAGATTGAAATTTATGACAACGCTAACGCCACGCCCTCACGAAACACCACCATCTCTCCGGCAGACAGCGCCGTCCACTGTTCATCACCGGTCAATGGAACCGTCGCCACCACGGTGACAATATCCGATGGGCGGGTTTCATCGCAAAAATCAACCAATAACTCGGCATCGGTCAGGCTGGCCTGCCCGAAGGGCGCGCGACGGGTAATCCAGGTGAGCTTGGTGCTGCAATAAGCAAACAGCAATTGTGACTCTGTCAGGAGCATATTAAACACCCCCAGCTCTCTTAGCCGGTCGCAGCATTGACGCACAAAGCGCGCTAACTCCTCCTCCGGCGGCGGCTCCGGGTAGGCGGCCCGCATCTCACTCAGCAGCCAGCAAAAGGCATCTTCACTATCCGTGGTTCCGACCGGCCGGTAAAATTTCAGCGGCAGGTCGAAGATCCCTGCCCCGAGCTGACCATTGTGGGCGAAGCACCAGGTGCGCCCCCACAGTTCACGCTGAAAAGGATGGGTATTTTCCAGGCACACCGATCCGACATTAGCCTGACGGATATGGCTGATGACGACATGGCTTTTAATGGGATGGCTTCTGACCAGACGTGCGATGGCCGACTCGGCGCTGGGCATGGAATCATGAAAACAGCGCACGCCCCGGCCTTCATAAAACGCAATTCCCCAACCATCTTTATGCGGGCCTGTTTCGCCACCCCGTTGCATCAAACCGGTGAAACTAAAACAGATATCCGTGGGTACGTTCGCACTCATGCCCAGGAGCTCACACATGTCTTATCTCCCTACAACACATTAACTTTTTACTCACAGGCGGAAAAATCAACGCAAGGTGATTTTATCCGGCAACTCCTCCAGGGTTCGGAGCAGCGTTTCAGAGCCCTCGGTAATGGCGACACTGCGTTCCAGTCTGGCCGCCGATTCCTCACGCTGGTGGCGCTCGCCGATAAAACTGCCGCGCCGCTCAACAATCATATCCTTGCTGAACACGACGCCGTTAACATGACCTCCGTTCTCAACGACCAACTCTTCGCAATGCACCTCGCCGTCAATACGACCGCAAACGTTGATGCTTTGCGCCCGTACCTGTCCGATAATCTGCCCACGCCGCCCCACTGAGACGCTATCGATAGAGCGGATAGATCCCTCAAAGACACCGTCAATATGCATCTTACCCACAATACTCATTTCGCCGGTAAACTTGTTACCTTCTGCGATGATAGTGACGGCTGAGCGAGATGATTGCGCGGATGCATCTCTCTTAAAGAATCCCATGCAATCCCCTTAACCTCGGTAAACAGGTTCTCATAATTATCCATCCCCCAGTTAACAAACGGCCGAGGGTCTAAAGATTTAAACAGATAACGCACTTCGTAATGCAGATGCGGCCCGGTCGAAAGCCCCGTGTTACCACTGTAGCCAATCAACTGCCCTTTACGCACGACGCTGCCGCTGCGTACCAATAACTTTTTCATATGCCCGAAATAGCTTTTGAAACCAAAGTTGTGCGCAATAATAAGCAGATTTCCGTATCCGCTGGATTTATGGTAACCGCTGTATTCCACAGCACCATCTGCCGTTGCATACACCGGAGTGCCTACTGCAGCACGAAAGTCCAGACCGCCATGCTTTTTCCGCTCGCCCGTAACCGGGTGGTTGCGCATGCCGTATCGATCGGTAATTTCTCCGTCAATAACGGGTTTGCCATTGGGCACCCCACGCAACATAAATAAACGCTCGTCGGTCACTTTCTGCAATTCAGTTGCCCGCGCCAGCGTCATTTCTGAAGAAACATTCATTCCGAGCTCTCGCTCCAGAGATAATAGCGATTCGACCCAGAGCTCATGTTTTTCACCGTCCTGCTCCGTTCGCTGCTGAAGGTTATCCCGCTCCAGCGCAACCCGTTCCAGGCTTTCGGCCAACTGGTCCAGCTCTGTGCGATACAGTTCACGACTCCCAACCACGTCATCGAAGCGGTCCGTTAATGACTGATGCACCTGTTCCAGAACGGTTAATTCATTACTGGTTTTCAACAACAAAACATTGCTCAATACAGCACCGGACAGCACCAGCAGAACAGCCAGCAGCGCAGCATACTTTGCGACTTTATTTAACGAGTACTGCCTGGACCCCCGCGTGGTTGTCAGGGTCAGAATCAAACGATTTTTCAAGAGAACATCCGGCGATAAGGGGCTGAACTACAGATTACGGCAGGAAATTGCGAGCGTGGTGCTGAGCATGCAAATGCAGGGCAGCGACCAACGTGATTACACCATAAGCCTACAGCACACCACTACAAAAAAAGAGGATAATACGCCAGACAGCGCCATCTGTCATGCCCGGCGCACACCAGAAACCGTCATGAATACGCTTGCGGCAAGCCACGTGACCGACCTGAGCAGCAGACGCTCCTGCTCCCGCATGACACGCCGCTACACAAGCCTCATCAAGCAAAAAAAACCCCGCAAAAGCGGGGCTGGTAAACGAAGCATTGAATACGATCAGACGCGTTCAAATACCGTCGCAATTCCCTGACCACCACCGATACACATGGTCACCAGAGCATAACGGCCCTGAATCCGTTCCAACTCATACAGCGCCTTGGTAGCAATAAATGCACCGGAACAACCAATCGGGTGGCCCAGACCAATGGCACCACCGTTCGGGTTGGTCTTGGACATATCGAGACCCAGCGCCTTGCTCACGGCCAACGCCTGGGCAGCAAAGGCTTCATTCGATTCAATAACGTCCATCTGATCCAGCGTCAGACCCGCGCGCTGCAATGCCAGCTTGGAGGCAGGAACAGGGCCTTCACCCATGATGTGGTTCGGTACGCCTGCCAGCGCGTAAGAGACCAGTCGAGCCATCGGCTTGTAACCAGATTTTTCAGCGGCATCAGCACCACCCAGCACCATGAAGGCTGCACCATCGTTGATACCCGATGCATTACCCGCCGTGACCGTACCATCCTTTTTGAAAGCAGGACGCATCTTGGCCAGGCTTTCCATAGTGGTATTTGGTTTAACGTGCTCGTCAGTATCGAATACCGTTTCCCCTCTGCGGGTCTTCTGCACAATCGGTACGATCTGGGACTTGAAGTGCCCTGCTTCGATCGCGGCGGCTGCGCGCCGGTGAGACTCAACAGCCAGAGCATCCTGATCTTCACGGGTCAGCTCCCACTTTTCAGCCAGATTCTCCGCGGTAATACCCATGTGTCCGACACCGAACGGATCGGTGAGCGTCGCGACCATGGAGTCGATCATGTTCGTGTCGCCCATACGCGCGCCGGAGCGCATGGCCGGAGCAAAGTAAGTACCACGGGACATCACTTCGACACCACCGCCGATACCGAAATCACAGTCGCCCAGCATGATCGATTGCGCAGTGGTCACGATGCCCTGAAGGCCGGAACTACAAAGACGGTTAACACCCATCGCCACCGAGTCCATTGGCAGACCAGCCTGAATAGAAGCCACCCTGGCAACATAAGCAAAGCGAGACTCGGTTGGAACGACATTACCAACGGTCACATGGTTAATCTGGTTTGGATCTACATTCGAACGGGTCACTGCTTCTTTCATGACCATACCGGCGAGTTCTGCTGGCTCGATGCTGCTCAAGGAACCACCAAAGCCACCAATCGCAGAACGAACCGCGCTCAGTACATAGACATCACGATTTGCCATTTATATTCCCTCAATCCCATTAAGAGTAGTGAGCCACCAGCTCAACTTTATCATCCAGAACCAGTAGCAATAGATCGGTACGTATACGCTTCGAATAAGCCCATGCGCACACCGCATGGAAACTGCGCCGGTATTTCACCAGCATCCACCGCGGAAAACTAAACGTTCTCATGAACCGGGAGCCGTCAACAACCTCGCCTAGCGAGAAAGAGCGTTGGCGCTGACTGCCGGATTCATACTCCGTGATGACCCGACACTGGCACCCAGCCTGACGCAGTATGACATAACCCGGTTGATGCGCAATCCCCCTGCTCCCCCGGAACAAACCCAACCAAAAGGTCAGAAACACCCGCTATCGCACCGATACAGCCAGCGCGGAGTATGCAAATAAACGAATGTTATTTATGACAAAAATCATGCCTGGATCGAAATGAATCACTTTGTTCCCTTCCGATCGGCACAAGTCAACCTCCACGCCACCCTCGACTAATAGACGATGAATAGGACTGGCAAATTCCCGACCCATGGTCATCAACGATTGACCAGCAACCTCGCCATCAGCCCGGGCTGGCACCTGTCGTGTGACTAACGAAGTCCGAAATACAGCCAGATTCGCAGTCCCACCTAGAATGCAGAGCCTTCCAGCCTCCTCCGCTGTGCTTCAAGGCTGTGCTTAAAGACTGATCTTGTAGCAGGGTTTATATTGCTTATGGTTCAGCTTCATCCGTCGCTGCTCGGCAAAAGAATGCAGCAGCTGATCCAGTGAACGCATCAGCTGTTTATCGCCGTGCAGGATATACGGCCCCTGTTGTTCAATCGCCAGAATACCGCTCTCTTTCACATTACCGGCAACAATCCCCGATAATGCCCGGCGCAGATTAGCAGCAAGGCGATGCACCGGCTGAGCCAGACTCAGATCCAATGCCGCCATGTTGGCATGGGTGGGTTCAAACGGCTTTTGGAACAGTTCGTAATCGATGTGCAGCGGCCAGTTGAAATGAAACGAGTCACTGGTTTTTTTACGGTATGTGGTCACCTTCGACATACCTTGTTTAACCGCCAGGGCCACCGCTTCGGGATCACCGGTAA
>JBFGYY010000112.1:0-8131 GCA_041587095.1 Motiliproteus sp.
ATGGAAGAGAAGAAAAAGGAAGGCTACTTCTAACCAGCCTCCAGCCGCACACAGACACCGGAGCCGGACTCTGAGTCCCGGATTCCTCTGACAGCTTTGATAATGAGTCAACGATAATGAGCCACCAATCCGAACTGATCAGCAGCGATATCAACGCCTATCTGGCACAGCATGAAAACAAAGAGTTAATGCGTTTCCTGACCTGCGGCAACGTTGACGACGGCAAGAGCACCCTGATCGGGCGCCTGCTGCATGACTCTAAAATGATCTATGAAGATCAACTGGAAGCGATCAAATCCGACAGCATCAAGTCCGGCACCACCGGCGATGAGATCGATCTGGCGCTGCTGGTAGACGGCCTGCAAGCCGAGCGCGAGCAGGGGATCACTATCGACGTCGCCTACCGCTACTTTTCCACCGCTAAACGTAAATTCATCATTGCCGACACCCCCGGCCATGAGCAGTACACCCGCAATATGGCGACCGGCGCCTCGACCTGCGACCTGGCCATCATCCTGATCGATGCCCGCTACGGTGTTCAGACCCAGACCAAGCGTCACAGCTTCATCACGTCGCTGCTGGGGATCAAGCACACCATCATCGCCGTCAACAAGATGGACCTGGTGGACAACAGCCAGAGCGTGTTTGAACAGATCAAAGCGGATTTCATCGAATTCAGCAAAGATCTGAAGATGAACGACCTGCATTTTGTCCCCATGTCGGCGCTGAAAGGCGACAACGTGGTCAACCGCAGCGAAGATATGCCCTGGTATCAGGGTGCACCCCTGATGGAAATCCTGGAAACCGTCGAGATTGCCTCCGATCGCAACCTCAGCGAACTGCGCATGCCGGTACAGTACGTCAACCGCCCCAACCTGGATTTCCGGGGCTATTGCGGCACGCTGGCTTCGGGCATCGTGCGCCCCGGCGACGAAATCACCGCCCTGCCCTCGGGTAAAAGCAGCCGCGTCAAGGCGATCGTCACCCAGGACGGCAACCTCGATGAAGCGTTCGCCCCGATGGCCATCACACTCACGCTGACCGACGAGATCGATATCAGCCGCGGAGACATGATTGTTCACAGCGCGAACGTACCGCCGGTTATCAATCGTTTCGAAGCCACGCTGGTTTGGATGAACGAAGTGCCGCTACTCCAGGGCAAAGAATATTTGATTAAAATCGGCACTACGACGATTGCCGGCCGCGCGACAACCATGCGCCACAAGATCGATGTCAATACGCTGGAAGAACGCGCCACCAGTAAGCTGGAGCTAAATGAAATCGGCCTGTGCGAAATCAGCGTTGACCGCCCCATTGTCGGTGACGATTATGCCAACCTGCCGGGCACCGGCGCCTTTATTATTGTCGACCGCCTGACCAACCTCACCGTAGGTGCCGGTATGATTCGCGCGGGCAGCACCCAGCTGGTTGACGATGAACGTCCCTTGACCATGGTCAGCGAATCGCAGGTTTCAAGCAGCGACCGCGAACGCCGTTACGGCCAGAAAGCCATCAAGCTGTTTCTGGTCGGCGCCAGTTCCGAGCAGCGTCATGCTGCAGCCTACACCCTGGAAAAACAGCTGTTCGACGCCGGCCGCAGCGTTGCCGTGCTGTGCGAAACGTTTCTGCAGCAGGGTGTAAACCAGGACCTTGGCAGCGACGGCGATAGTCGCGAGCAAGCCTGCCTGCGCCAGGACGAGGTAGCGAACCTGATGCTCAACCAGGGGCTTATCTGCGTGTGCACCGGCGAACAGGCTCCCGCCGACGCCGAACAGGTGATCGAACTGAGCGAAGGCGGTGCGGAGCAAGCCGTGCGCGCAGCGCTGCGCCTGCTGCGCGATAACGACGCAATCTGATCGGGTACCGCGTACACCGGCGGGAAAAACCAACCGCCGGTGCATGACGGCTCTTCTTGCAGCCGTTACAATAACGCTCTTTTCAGCCCTGACTGGCGATGGCAGACCGGATTGCACCGGTTAACCTCAGCCAGTCTCCGGAGACGACACCCAACCCATGATTGATTATCTGCTGATCCTGATCAGCACCGTACTGGTCAACAACTTTGTTCTGGTTCAGTTTTTGGGACTCTGTCCGTTTATGGGCGTCTCAACGAAACTGGAAACAGCCATGGGAATGTCCCTGGCCACCACGTTCGTACTGACCCTGTCGTCTATCTGCAGCTACCTGGTGCATGAATACCTGTTGCTGCCCCTGGATCTGGGCTACCTGAAAACCATCTCCTTTATCCTTGTGATCGCCGTCGTCGTGCAATTTACCGAAATGGTGGTGCACAAAACCAGCCCGCTGCTTTACCGCCTGCTGGGCATCTTCCTGCCCCTGATCACCACCAACTGCGCCGTCCTCGGCGTCGCCTTGCTGAACATCAAAAAACAGAACGGCTTCCTCGAATCGGTTTTCTACGGCTTCGGCGCCGCCGTCGGTTTTGCGCTGGCCCTGATCCTGTTCTCGGCCATGCGCGAACGCATCGCGGTAGCAGACGTCCCGTTGCCGTTTCGGGGCGCCGCCATCGGCATGATCACCGCCGGGCTGATGTCCCTGGCATTCCTCGGGTTCACCGGCCTCGTGCAGTTTTAAAGGAGCGGAACCCATGGAATTTGTACTTATTGCGGTCGCCGTCCTGTTCCTGCTGGCACTGATTTTTGGCGGTCTGCTGGGATTTGCCTCTATCCGTTTCAAGGTTGAGGGCAATCCGATCGTGGATCAGATCGACGCGCTGCTGCCACAAACTCAATGCGGCCAGTGCGGACACCCCGGGTGCCGCCCCTACGCGGAAGCCATCGCTAACGGTGAGGCGATCAACCACTGTCCGCCCGGTGGCGAGAGCACCATTGCCGCCCTCGCAGACCTGCTCGACGTCGAAGCGATCCCTCTCGATGCCGAGCATGGCGAAGAGCAAGCCAAGACTGTCGCCTTTATCCGTGAGGACGAGTGCATCGGCTGCACCAAATGCATCCAGGCCTGCCCGGTCGACGCCATTGTCGGTGCCGCCAAACTCATGCACACCGTAATCACCGCCGAATGCACCGGTTGTGATCTCTGTGTCGAACCCTGCCCCGTTGACTGTATCGATATGTTGCCCATTCCCACCACACTCACTACCTGGAGCTGGCCCGCACCCACGCCGGAGCTGCAGCTGATTGCCACCGATCGACCACGCCAACCCGCCCAGGAGGGATCGGCCTGATGAGCAAGATCTGGCAATTTCACGGCGGCATCCACCCGCCGGAAAACAAGCAACAGTCGCTGCAGCAGGCCATTCGTCAATTACCACTGCCAACGCACCTGACGGTACCGTTGCAACAGCACATTGGCGGCCCCGCCGACCCGCTGGTCAAGATCGGCGACAAGGTTCTGAAAGGCCAGTTGATCGCCCAGCCGGTTGGGCATATCAGTGTTGGCGTGCACGCCCCCTCTTCCGGCACCGTGACCGACATCGCTGCGCACCCGGTGCCCCACGCATCCGGCATGCCCGGCAACTGCATCATTATCGAAACCGATGGTGAAGAGCGCTGGACCGAACTGCACCCGCACCCAGACCACCGCAGCCTCGACAAATCGGCACTGACGACCATCATTCGCCGGGCCGGTATTTCCGGCATGGGCGGCGCGGGCTTCCCGACCGATATCAAACTGCACCTGGGCGACGACCATATCGTCAACACCCTGATCATTAACGCGGTTGAGTGTGAACCCTATATCACCGCCGATGATATTCTGATGCGCGAGCGCGCCGAACAGATCATCGCCGGCCTAGAGATCAGCGCCCACCTGATCAACCCGACCCACTGCATTATCGGTATCGAAGACAATAAGCCCGAGGCCGCCCGCGCCATGCTGGCCGCGATCCGCAACAGCGAACTGGATGCCGAAGTCGTTGTCCTGCCGACCAAATATCCTTCCGGTGGTGAGCGACAGCTCATCAAACTGGTTACCGGCGTTGAAGTTGCCAGCGGCAAACTACCTGCCGATGTCGGCATCGTCGTACAAAACGTGAGTACTCTGGTCGCGATTCACCAGGCGGTACACCATGGCCGCCCGCTGATCTCGCGTATCACCACCGTCACGGGTGCCGCTGCCGGCGATCCCGGCAACCTCGAGGTACTGATCGGCACACCGGTCAAGGCCCTGCTGGACTTCTGCGCCGTAGACCAGTCACAGCTCACACGCCTGGTCATGGGCGGACCGATGATGGGCATCACCCTGCTGGACCCATCCGTACCGGTGATCAAGACCAGTAACTGCCTGATCGCCGGTACGGCACAGGAGTTTCCCGCTGCCGCCCCCGAGATGAACTGTATTCGCTGCGGCAATTGTGAGCAGGTTTGCCCTGCCGAGCTTCTGCCACAGCAACTGCTCTGGTTTGCCAAAGGCCGGGAGCTGGATAAAGCCAAACGCTACAACCTGCTCGATTGCATCGAATGCGGTGCCTGCGCGTATGTTTGCCCGAGCAACATACCGCTGGTCCAGTATTACCGTTTTGCCAAAGGTGAAATTCGCCGCGAGCAGCAGGAGCAGCGTCAGGCAGAACAGGCCCGTATCCGCTTTGAAGCCCGTCAGGCCCGCCTGGAGCAGGAAAAGCAGGAAAAAGAGGAGAAGCGCAAAGCTCGAGCCAAAGCGGCCGCAGCCAGTCAGGCGCAGCGTAAGGATGTCTCCGAGCAACAAACCCCGGACAAGGATGATGCGCAGGCACGTATAAAAGCCCTCAAAACCCAGGCCGCCGTCGCGCGCACCAAGCTTAAAAAAGCCGAAAAGGCCCTGGCTCAGGCCGAGGAACAGGGAGACACCAACCTCGAGGCATTACGCAGCGCCGTCCAGGATAATCAGGCCAACAGCGACAAGGCTCAAAAAGCCCTGGAAGCAGCGGAGTCCAGCGAACCGGTCAACACCGCCACGCCGACCCTGAAAGAGCTTAAGGTCGCCGCGGCCATCGCTCGGACCAAGGTAACCAAGACCGCCAAGGCCCTGGCCGACGCACAGAGCAAACAGCTGCCCAGCGCCGAACCGCTGGCCAAGGCTTTGATCGATCTGACGAGCAAGGCCGAAGCCGCCGAACTGGCCGTACAGCAACTTAGCACCAGTGCCGCCCCGGCATCAGCAGAACAACCCACAGCGCCAGCCGATCCCAAGCAGTTGAAAACCGCAGCGGCGGTAGCCAGAACCAAATTGAAGAAAGCCCAGAAAGCCCTGCTTCTGGCTCAGGAAGCGGGCAGCGATTGCGCGGAATTATCCGCGCAGGTAGCCACACTGGAAGCTCAGGCGGCTCAAGCCCAGGCTGACTGGGATAAAGCCGAAGGCGGCGCCGACAGCAGCCAGCCTGAACCGGCGGGTAGCGTTGACCTCAGCGCGTTAAAGAGCGCGGCAGCCATTGCCCGAACCAAAGTCAAGAAAACACAGCAGGCGCTTGAGCGGGCCGAAGCAGAGGGGCTGCCCTCCGCCGAACAACTCAGCAATGCCCTGCAGGAACTCCAGCGTAAAGCCGAGCGCGCTCAACACGCCCTGGCTGATGCGCAGGCGCAACAGGAAGCCTGAGAGATCAGGTTTGCGTAGCGGACTGACAACGACTTTATTTACCGGCAATTAAAAGCCGGACAGCGTTACACTGAATGGATAACCGATATCGATGGCCCTAATACACCGCTCTTCACCCCATAGCAGCAAACCCGGCGATACCGGCGGAATCATGCGGCAGGTGATGCTGGCCACACTACCCGGCCTGGCAACACTGACCTGGCTGTTCGGCTGGGGAACGCTGATCAACGTCGCCTGGGCCTGTTTACTGGCCCTGCTGTTTGAAAGCGCCATCCTGCTCATGCGCGGCCGCCCGCTGAGTTTTTATCTGCGCGACTGCAGCGCCTTGCTCACCGCGGTTCTGCTCGGCCTGGCGCTGCCGCCCTTTGCCCCCTGGTGGCTGACGATGGTCGGCATCTTCTTTGCCATCGTTATCGCTAAACAGCTGTACGGCGGTCTGGGCAATAACCCGTTCAACCCGGCCATGATCGGCTACGCGCTGCTGCTGGTGTCCTTCCCGGTCCAGATGACCCGCTGGGCCCCACCGGCGGAACTGGCTCAGACGACCCTCGGCTTTATCGACAGCCTGGGGATCATTTTCGCGCAAACCAGTCTGCCCGATGCGTACACAATGGCCACACCACTGGAAAGCTTTCGCCATAAGGGCACCCTGACCGCGCAGGAGCTGTGGGAACAGACACCCCAACTGGCTCAAAGCCTCGCGTCCTGGCAGTGGGTCAGTCTCGCCTATCTGGCCGGCGGGATATACCTGCTGGTGCGTCGTATCTTCACCTGGCATATCCCCGTTGCCATGCTCGGCTCAATCTTTATGATTTCGGGTTTTTTCTACGGCTCCGATCCGAGCAATTACGCACCGCCGCTGTTCCATCTCACCACCGGAGCCACCATCCTCGGCGCGTTTTTCATTGCCACCGATCCGGTCACCGCAGCCACCAGTAATAAAGGTAAGCTGATCTACGGTGCCTGTATCGGCCTGCTGATCTATATCATCCGCAACTGGGGCAACTATCCGGACGCCGTCGCTTTCGCCGTGTTGCTGATGAATCTGGCTGCACCGTTTCTGGATTACTACACAAGGCCGCGTACCTACGGCCACAAAAAAGCCAATCGCGGCATCAAGGGTTAAATGATGACACTGCTGAGTGCTATTCGACAAAACAGCCTGGGGCTGGGTTTCTTTGCGGTTCTGACCGCCGGCGCCATCGCCCTTACTCAGGTCGCCACGCAGTCGCGCATCGCCGCCAACCAGGAGCAGGCGCAGGCTCGCGCCCTGTACCAGATATTGCCCCGAGCCAGTATCGACAACGACCTGCTGCACGACACGACACCCGGCCACAACCCGCAGCTGCTCGGCTACAGCGACCCGGTCGCCATCCATCTCGGTCGCCGCAACGGCAAGGTCAAGAGCGTCATTATCCCGGCCCGGGCACCCGACGGATACACCGGTAACATCGATCTGATCGTTGGTATACACGCCGATGGACGGGTAGCCGGGGTACGCGTACTGCGCCATCAGGAAACGCCCGGCCTGGGCGATAAAGTTGAACTCAAGAAATCTGACTGGGTACTGGGTTTTAATAACCAGCGCCTGCACGGGGATGAAGACCCGACCTGGGGCGTTAAAAAAGATGGCGGGCGCTTTGACCAGTTCACCGGAGCAACGATCACTCCGCGCGCGGTAACCGCTGCGGTACAAGGCGCCATTCGCTACTTTAACAACCACCGCGCCAGCCTGCTCGCCACCCCATCGCCAGCCGGCGTCACTCGTCAAGGAGCTGCGCAATGAACGATTACCGCAAAATCAGCCTGGACGGTCTCTGGAATAATAATCCGGCACTGGTCCAGGTTCTGGGACTGTGCCCGCTACTGGCCGTTACCGGCTCGGTGGTGAATGCGCTCGGTCTGGGGCTGGCGACGACGCTGGTCCTGATCTGCTCCAATCTTTGCGTTTCACTGGTGCGTAACTTCGTGCCCTCGACCGTACGGCTGCCGACATTCGTGATGATCATCGCCTCGTTTGTCACCTGCATCGAACTGCTGATGCAGGCTTATACCTACGAACTGTATGAAATACTGGGTATTTTTATACCGCTGATCGTAACCAACTGCGCGATTCTCGGCCGTGCCGATGCTTTCGCCTGCAAAAACCCCGTATTGCCGGCGGTGGTGGATGGTTTAATGATGGGACTGGGCTTCTCGGCCGTTCTGATTCTGCTGGGCGCCCTGCGCGAAATACTGGGACAGGGCACCCTGTTTGCCGATATGCAGCTCCTGTTTGGCCCCGCCGCCGAGAGTTGGCGACTGATTCTGGTCGACGACTATCAGGGCTTTTTATTTGCTATTTTACCGCCCGGTGCGTTTGTGGGCTTAGGGCTGATTATTGCCCTGAAAAACCTGATCGACCGCACCCGCAGCGAGCGGGCCAAAAAAGTTGCCCCGCCTATTGCGACCGGCGACAAGCGCGTACGGGTTACAAGCTAGTGTCGGGCCTGTGAGGAAGGCGGGGACTGAGGGGGCTGTGAGGAAGGTGGGAAACGTCAATGAACGCCACTAAACGCTTTGAGATTTTCGCCCGTCTGCG
>JBFGYY010000113.1:0-8112 GCA_041587095.1 Motiliproteus sp.
CGTTGGTTGCCCAGTTGCTTGAGCTCGGGGCTGAGCTCGGCTGCTTTATCCAGGGCTTCCAGGCTCGCTGCGGTTTTACCCGTTTGCGCCAGTGCCTGGCCATACAGTGCGTAGAGTTTGCCATCTTCAATCCCCGCTTGAATAAGCGGCTCGATACGTTTGATCACATTATCCGCCTCGCCTTTTTGCAGCGAAATGACGCTGTGAATCAGAACTGCGGGGACAAAACCGGGGGCCACCTTGAGAAACCGGCCAAGGTACTCCAGCGCTTGTTCGTTTTGTTCCAGTCCAAAAAGCGCGGCACCCATAATAAAAAAGGACGGGGCGTGATTAGGGTTAAATTGCAGGGCCCATTCACTGTATTGCTGCGCCTCGTCAAAATTGCGCTCCTCGAGGCGGATGCGCGACATCAAAAAGGCTGCGCCGGGGTGTAAGCGGCTTTTTTCAAGTACAAACTGCAGATCCTTTTCGGCCTCTTCCTTGTTGTTTTGGGCCAGCAGGGTTTCTGCGCGCTTCAGGTGCAGGCCGAGATGGTCGGGAGAAAGCTTCAACCCCTCTTCGTAAGCCTGTTGAGCGAGTGGTTGCTGGCGTTGAGTCGCGTAAAGGTCGCCTTGTAAGGTCCGGGCTTCAAGGCCCTCCAGGCCGCTATCGATAACCGTTTGGATCAGCTCATGCGCCTTAGTGTAATCACGCTCCTGCGCGGCGAGCCTTGCCAGCCCCAGTCTTGCACGCCCGTTGTTATGCGCCTCGAGTGCCAGGTTGAAGCTTGTGCGTGCGGCCTCAAGGTCATTTTTGCTCAGCTGCGCGTAGCCGCGATATAGATGGGCTGTGCTTTTACCGCTGTCACTTTGAGGTTTGTCGGGATCGACTTTTAACAGCAGCTTCTCGAGCTTGTCCTGACCCAGATAGGCTTTAGCCAGCGGCAGCAACAGTCGTTCCTGCTCGATGCCCAGATCCATGGAGCGCTCCAACTCTTTTTCCGCGGCCGGAAAATCGCCATTGTCGAGGTGGATCAGGCCTAACAGCAGGCGCCCTTCTGCATGGCGAGAGTCGTCGCGCAGCAGGTTTTTCAATTGAATGGCCGCCGCATTCAGCTCGCCCTTGGCGTAATAGCGTTTAGCATCCTGGTAATAGTTGGCTGCTAGCGCCTGAGAACTTATTCCAAGGCAAACGCACAGGGCCAGTCCCCGGGATAGCCGGCTAAGGGTGGCAATGAAAGCGTGTGCTGGATTGTATCGGGTACAGATCCTGTCCATGATCGGTCTCCAGGTGTTTTCTTGTGGGCTGCGAATGGTTAGTCGCGCCTGTTAAATGGGTCTAACGATAGCACCCTTTTGCGCGCCTGTTCCATGCACATTGTCGCCGCATTATCACAGGTGCTGTTGAGTCAGAGGTCCAGCCAGCGGGTGGCGATCAGTAAAAACAAGCCGTAGGCAACCAGGCTGGCGGGTAGCGCACGCTCTGCCAGTGGGTCGTTTTTTATGGCCAGGTGACAGGAAACGCGAATTCCGCCCGAAACGACGGCCAGCAGAAGGGTCATAAACAGGTAGCCCTCTGGCTGCGGCGTCAGTTGCAGCGGTGTGATAAGGAAAGCGATTGCCGCGGCGCTGAGGGATGCATTGGCAAAGAAAGTCAGTAGCCTGATTTTCACAGTGAGTCCTGTGGTTTAAGGGTTATGGCAAGATCGTCAATGAGGATAATCTTGCCCGCTTGGAAGGGGGTTGCCAAGAGCATCACCACGAAAAAGGGACGCCAACGCGTCCCTTTGTGTGATATGGCCCTCTGGAGGCGAGGTCTTGCGCGTGTTACAGCAAAAAATTACAGGTTGTAGCCGGTTTCTTCGTGTTCAGCCGTATCCAGACCCTGGATTTCGATATCTTCATCGACCCGCAAGCCGCCGACCATCAGGCTAACCAGCTTCAGGATGCCCCAGGTAACAATAGCGGTGTAAACGAAGGTAGAAACAATACCGATCAGCTGCACGCCAACCTGGCCAGCCATGGTCTCGATTCCATCCGCGTAGCCGTAGCCGCTGAACACACCTAGGCTGGTGCTGGAAAGGATACCGGCCATCAGGGTGCCCAGAATACCGCCGACGCCGTGTACGGGCATAACATCCAGCGAATCATCGATTTTCAGGGTGCGTTTGATATATTGGGTTGCCACGAAGCAGACACCGCCAGCCAGAATACCGATCAGCAGAGCGCCTCCGGGTCCAACAAAGCCGGACGCCGGGGTGATGGTGCCCAGGCCCGCCACCATGCCGGTAACCGCACCCAGAACACTGGGCTTGCCAAACTTGTACCATTCAATAAATGACCAGACCAGCACACCGGCCGCCGCAGATATATGAGTAACCAGCATCGCCATGGCTGCATCGCCGTTAGCGGCCAGCGCGCTACCACCGTTGAAACCGTACCAGCCTACCCAGAGCATGCCCGCACCGGTCACGGTCATGGTCAGGTTGTGTGGAGGCATCGCAACTTGTGGAAAGCCTTTGCGCGGCCCCAGGACGAGCGCCGAAACCAGTGCGGCAACACCGGCGGTGATGTGCACCACGGTACCACCGGCAAAATCGTACAGTCCCAGCTGTGCCAGCCAGCCGCCACCCCAGACCCAGTGTGTGATCGGGGCGTAAACCAGTACCAGCCAGATGCAGCTGAACAGCAGCATGGCACTGAACTTCATTCTTTCGGCAAAGCCGCCGACAATAAGCGCGGGGGTAATAATCGCGAAGGTCATCTGGAACAGCATAAACAGCGGTTCGGGGATGTCGCCCATCAGCGTGTCTTTGCTGATGCCGGCCATCATGACCTTGCTCAGGTCGCCAATTAACGCGTTGCCTTCGCTGAAAGCCAGGCTGTAGCCAAAAATCAGCCAGATAATGGAGGCCGCGCCGGCGATCGCAAAACACTGCATCAGTACCGAGAGAACGTTCTTGCTACGTACCAGGCCGCCGTAAAAAAGCGCCAGGCCGGGCAGGGTCATAAACAGCACCAGCGCGGTGGCGGTGAGTATCCAGGCGGTATTGGCGCTGTTTAATTCGTCTGCAGCAGAGATGCCGGGCAGTAGCAGAATAAGGGGGAGCAGTCTTTTTATCATAGTTGGTTACCTGTATGGACTTTACCTAAATGGGCATTACCCAATGGACAGTTACAGTGCGTCACTACCGGTTTCGCCGGTGCGAATACGGATAACATCGCTTATTTCGGTGACAAAAATTTTCCCGTCGCCAATCTTTCCGGTACGGGCAACATTCACAATCGCCTCGATGGCCTGGTCGAGAAGTTCTTCACTAACCGCCGCTTCCAGCTTTATTTTGGGCAGAAAATCGACCACGTACTCTGCGCCCCGGTACAGCTCGGTATGGCCTTTTTGGCGGCCAAAGCCTTTAACTTCGGTCACGGTGATGCCATGGACACCGATGTCTGACAGCGCTTCGCGTGCATCATCCAGTTTGAAGGGTTTGATTATCGCGGTTATCAGTTTCACATATTGCTCCTGATTGGCTTGTGGCGATCATTGCACTGTGATGATGCAGCGCTATGACCCGGGTTCGTTGCCCGTAAGCGCTATAGCGGCTATTTCGGGTCAGTTCACGGAGGTAAACTCATAGAAGTAATTTAAGCACTATTTATGCCATATTTTAGTGCCTTGTATTTCAATAGGTTAGTGTTTTAGTGCGCATCATTGGTGCCTTTGTGTGCGCACAATCTGTGCGCAATATGGAATTCGTGTTCAATTATGGTGCAGATTTCCGTTGTTGCACCTGTCTGGCTCAAAAAATATGGCTGTTGGCGGTTGGTCATAATGCCGCGCCTCAGGTAAATGATTAATTTATCGACTATTTTATATATTAATCCGGGTTGGTTGATTGACCCCGGGGAGAGAAAACAATGGCCGTCAGGCCTGTGTTAGATTTTTTAAACCTGCAACTTCAAGCAGTTGCGCCGGCTTGGCTGTATCGACGGGGCAAGGAGAGGACTAATGGCAGAAAAGCTCCCTGATAATCAGGAAGTGTTAACCGCCTCCGAGGGGAGTGCCGGTTCAGCCCTGATGCTGCCGGACCTGAGTAGTCCGGAAAAAATATTCTTGTTACCGGTGAATAACCGGCCTTTTTTCCCCGCTCAGGTACACCCGTTACTGATCAACAGGGAGCATTGGGAATCAACGTTGCAGCGGGTTGGCGAAGTGCCGCAGCATCTGCTGGGTTTGAGTTACATCGGCGATAAAAATGCCACCGAGCTTCAGCCTGAGGATTTCGCGACCATCGGCTGTCTGGTCCGGGTCAATCACCTCAATCTGCTGGAAGAGCAGGGCCAGATTCAGTTTATAGCCCAGGGGGTAAAGCGCTTTCGCATTCGTCGCTGGTTGAGTAAAGAGCCACCCTACCGCGTTGAAGTCGAATACCCTCAGCCTGAAGATGAGCCTGAAGAAGCGGTTAAGGCCTATAGTCTGGCGGTTCTGCAGGCGATAAAGGAGTTGTTGCCGCACAACCCTATCTATAGCGAAGAGCTAAAATTCTATTTGAGTCGGATGAGTCCCAACGACCCCTCTCCCTTAGCCGATTTTGCCGCGGTGCTTACTGCCGGCAAGGGGGACGATCTGCAGGATATCCTGGCGACGCTGCCGCTGTTGCGACGGCTGGAGAAAGTCTTGCTGTTGTTGCGTAAAGAGCTCGAAGTGGTGCGTTTGCAGGGGCAGATTCGTGAAGAGGTCGAGCAGAAGATGACCGCTCATCAGCGTGAGTTTTTTCTGCGCGAGCAACTCAAAGTCATACAAAAAGAACTGGGCATCTCTAAGGATGATAAGACCGCCGACGGGGATTTTTTCCGCGAGCGTCTGCAAGGCCTTGATCCGCCTGAGCAGGTTCGGGACAAGATCGAAACCGAACTCGACAAACTGAGGGTGCTGGAAAGCGGCTCGCCGGAATATGCCGTGACGCGTAACTACCTTGACTGGATGACGGCCGTACCCTGGGGGCGTTTCAGTACCGATGTGCTGGACTTGAAACGCGCGCGCACCATTCTTGATGAGGCGCACGATGGCCTTGACGATGTGAAGTTGCGCATTCTGGAGTTTCTCGCTGTCGCTAGCCTGCGCGGTGAGGTGGCGGGTTCGATCATGTTGCTGATCGGGCCGCCGGGGACCGGTAAAACCTCAATCGGACGCTCGGTTGCCGAGGCGCTGGGCCGGCAGTTTTTTCGCTTTAGTCTGGGAGGGATGCGCGATGAGGCCGAAATCAAGGGGCATCGTCGTACCTATATCGGCGCCATGCCCGGAAAGCTGGTGCAGGCCTTAAAAGAGGTTGCGGTGAGTAACCCGGTTATTATGCTGGATGAGATCGACAAGCTTGGTGCCTCGTTTCAGGGCGATCCGGCGTCAGCGCTGCTGGAAGTGTTAGACCCGGAGCAGAATCATGCCTTTCTGGACCATTATCTGGATGTGCGTCTGGACCTGTCCCGGGTGCTGTTTATCTGCACGGCCAATCAGGTCGATACGATTCCGGCGCCGCTACTCGATAGAATGGAAGTTATCCGGCTTTCGGGTTATCTGGCCGAGGAAAAGCAGCTGATCGCCCGCCATCACCTCTGGCCCCGAGCGTTGGCGCGGGCGGGGGCACGCAGTTCGCAGATTGTGTTGAGCGATGTGGCGCTGAAGAAACTGGTCGAAGGCTATGCCCGTGAAGCCGGTGTGCGCCAGCTTGAAAAATTGCTGAATAAGATTATCCGCAAATCCGTGATGCAGCTGCTTGAGGGTGCCAGTGCGCCGGTTCGAATCAGTACCCGCAACCTGGAAACTTTCGTTGGCCAGCCGCTGTATCGCCGCGAGCGACGCCAGCAGGGAGTGGGCGTGGTAACCGGCCTGGCCTGGACCATGCTAGGCGGCGCGACCCTGACGATTGAAGCTGCGCAGGTGCACAGGTTACGCCGTGGTTTTAAACTGACCGGCAGGCTGGGCGAGGTGATGCGCGAATCGGCCGAGATCGCTTACAGTTATATCGCGGGCAATATACGCCGCTTTGGTGGCGACGCCGAACTGTTTGAGTCGGCGATGATACACCTGCATGTTCCCGAAGGTGCCACCCCGAAGGATGGCCCCAGCGCCGGGGTGACTATCGCCACTGCCTTGTTATCGCTGGCGCGCAACAAAGCCATCAAGCGGCCGTTGGCTATGACTGGTGAGCTGACTTTGACGGGGCAGGTGCTTGCGGTGGGAGGGGTTCGTGAGAAGGTGGTTGCCGCGAAACGCAGCAAGATCAGTGAGCTGATTCTGCCCGAAGCCTGTCGCTACGATTATGAAGAGTTGCCTGAGGCGGTGCGTGCCGGGATGCAGGTTCATTATGCCGCTCACTTTAGCGATATCTATCAGTTACTGTTTGCTGAGCGTCGCGAAACTCGCTAATGCAGGCACCTTGCCTGGTCTTTTAATCGGGGGGTAAACAAGGTGCCTACCGGAAGCGGTTAAAGAAACGATCAGGTTCGGATCAGACACGTATTATGTACAGATCATGCTCAGATGAAGGGTATCGCGGGTACAGCCGGCTGTGCAGAAACCGGGGTGCCGGTGCGTTTTCGGGCGGTTTGACGGCAATTGCGGATAATGATTGGGGCGGGTAATGGCTGATACGGGTTGTTTTATACACGAGCCTCACGGGTACGAACATCACCTGGACGAACCGCTGGATGAGCAGGCGCTGCGAGCGCGGCTTCCCGGGCGTTATCGTTTACAAGCAACCCAGTCGCTTGTGCATAACGCGTGCGTGGCCGACACGTTTGACGGGCAGTTATGGCGAGGTAACTATCAACTGCTGGTTGCACCGGGCGTTGCGTTTATCTTGTGCTCCGATCGCACGCCGGAGACCGTTGCCATCGACTGGCGCCTGCCCGTTCTGGTTGCACAAACGTCGGAATCGCTGCAGGCAATCATGCAGGCCGACCCGTTGCGGGCGTTACTGGCAAGGGATGAGGTCACGGTAACGGAGCAGCGTTTTGTGATGCGTGATCGGGAGGCGAAGATCGTCGCCCGTCTGGCGGTGTTTGCTATCAAGCGCGCTGATCGTCAACAGACCTGTGTGCGCATTGAGCCCGTCCGCGGTTATGTCAAAGCCGCCAACAAACTGCGCAGCGCATTAATGACTGGGACCCCGTCCTCTCGCGATGTTGATCCGAGCGTTTCTCTGCTGGTCCGTCTTGGTTGTGAACCGCCGAGCTATCAACCTAAGGCAACAGTGCCGATGCTGGGTGAAGAGCCTGCCCGCGACGTGGCGCTGCGGCTGTGTGAAACTCAGTTGGCGCTGGCCCGGGCCAATGAACAGGGGATCTGTGATGATCTGGATAGCGAATTTCTGCACGATTACCGGGTAGCATTGCGTCGAACCCGCTCGGTGATCAGCCTGTTTCGCGGCGTATTTTCACCCGCTGTGACATTGCAGCTCAGCCGCGATCTGGCTGCCTTGATGAGCCCCACCGGCCGGTTACGGGATCTGGATGTGTACCTGATAGAACGGCAGCGATATTTTGCCTTGCTGCCGGCACATCTGCACCCCGCATTAACCGTGTTGTTTGATGACTTTGCCCGTGAGCGCCGTCAAAGCCAACGGCGGGTCGCACGCTGGTTACGCAGCGCCGCCTATAACACACGGGTCGTCTCGCTGGCCGCGCAGTTTGACAGTGAAACGTTATCGGCGCCTGCACCGTCGTCGGGTTTTGATAACGACCGCTCAGCGCTTCCCGTGGCCAGTTTGGCGCGGCGAATGATTCGTCGTCGCTACCGAAAAATATGCCGATTGGCAGGTAAGATCGGCGCACATACCCCGGACGCTCAGGTGCACGCTTTACGCATCCAATGCAAAAAGCTGCGCTATCTGCTGGAGTTTTTCACCCCGTTATTTCCCCGCCGGCTGATAAAGACGCAGATACAAGCCTTGAAAAAGCTTCAGACTATTTTGGGCAATTTTAATGATCTGTCTGTCCAGCAGGAGGCGATGCGCACTTACCTGGAACAGCAAGCGGCAAAGGGCGCCCTGAATCCTTCGGTAGCAGATGCCGTCGGCGCCCTGCGCCTGGTCCTGAATGGCTTGCAGCAACAGGAGCGGCAAAAAGTGGTCAG
>JBFGYY010000114.1:0-8096 GCA_041587095.1 Motiliproteus sp.
CGATTCAGCGGGTGAACGCCGACGACAGTCTGACGTTTTACTGTGCGGTTGAGAACGGCATTGTGTTGACGCGCTCGCGCTCCGAAGGGTTGTTAGAGGGGTTAGAGCAGTTGTTCCAGAGAATCCGGGACCGCATTGGCGAACCGCAACTGGTGATCGGTTACGATTGCATATTTCGACGCCTTGAGATCGATCACCGTCAGATAGCCGATGAGGTGTCCGCCATCATGCGTGCAAACCGGGTGATTGGTTTCAATACCTACGGTGAACAGTTCGATGGCATGCATCTGAACCAGACATTTACCGGTGTGGCACTGGGAGATGTTCGTCGTGTCTGAGCAGGATCCTGCCGCGTTACAAGCTCAGTTGGCGCGCCTTGAGCAAGAAAACAAACGGCTGAAGAAGATCAATCAGGCGCTGGTCGAGCGGGTTGAATCGGGGCCGACTAACCATAGCGGTGCCTATAACACCTTTGAACATGCGGTGTTTCTGGCTGAACAGGTGCGAGAGCGCACCGAAGCACTGAACGCGGCGCTGGAGGAGGTGCGGGACTCCAACCAGGCTCTGACCCGCGCCCGGGACGAGGCCAGGACGTCGCATCAGTATCTGGTGGATGCCATCGAAAGTATCTCCGATGCCTTTGCGCTGTTCGACCGGCAAGGGTTGCTGCTGGTCTCCAATTCCAAGTTCCGTAACTTCTGGCAAGAGAGCGGCGTGCCGGTCGATGTAGGACTGAATAAAGACGATATTCAGGCGCTGGCCCAGCGTCACGGTTTGATTGAACGTTACTATGAGGGTTCTGTGGGACCTGGCCCGCTGCGTACCACATTGATCGGCGATGGTGACACTTTTCGGCTGCGCAGTGGCAGCTGGATACAGATGAGTGAACGCCCGACCCGCGATAAAGGCCTGGTTGTTCTGTTTAAAGATATTACCGCGCTGATCGAGAATGAGCGCGCATTGCGCGAGCAGGCGCTGGCGAAGAAATCCCGGATTCTGCAAAACACGCTGGATAACCTGTCCCAGGGTGTGGTTCTGGTTAATCCCTACTATCAGCTGGAAACCTGGAATCAGCGTTTTGTTGATCTGACGGGGCTTAACGGCGTAGCGCTGAAAGCCGGTATCGATTATCGCGAACTGATGCGCGCCAGCGAGATCAGCGATCTGAACGTCACCCGTATCGATGATATCAACCCTATTGGCAGCGAAAGGGAGCAGGTGCTGGCCAATGGACGGGTGCTGGAGATTCGTACCCATCCGATGGCCAGCGGTGGTTTCGTGAATACCTACACCGATATAACCGAGCGCAGCCGTTATGCCCGGGCACTGGCGGCCAGCGAACATCGAATTCGTCTGATTACGGATGCGGTACCGGCGTTGATCGCATATGTCGACGAGAATCTGGCCTTTGAGTTTACTAATCGTGCTTATGAGCAGTGGTATGGCTGGGATCGTGAGGCCATTATCGGCAGGACGCTCGAAGAGGTGCTGACACCGAAACAGCTGGGCGCACTGCGTCCGTATATCGCCAGGGCTCTGCGCGGTGAAACCGTGAGTTTTGAAATTACCGACCCGGCCCCCGATGGCGAAGACCGATTTGTGGCTAAATCCTATGTTCCCCATTTTGACAGCGAAGGACAGCCGCGGGGCTTTTATGTACTGGTGCAGGATATTACGGAAGGACGCAGGACCGCCGAGGAGTTACGACACGCGTATCAGAGCATGGAGCAGCGCGTTGCCGAGCGCACCGCCGAGCTGACGGCGGTCAATGGCCAGTTGCTCCAGGCGACTCGCGAAGCCGATCAGGCCAATCATTCTAAAACCAAGTTTCTGGCGGCGGCCAGTCACGATCTGTTGCAACCGATGAATGCGGCGCGTCTGTTTGCGGCATCGTTATCCGAGCAGCCGCTGGACCACAAGAATGCCCAGCTGGTTCAGGCGCTCACTTACTCGCTGGAAGATATGGAGTCCCTGCTGGCGGCGCTGGTGGACATCTCTAAGCTGGATGCGGGCGTCGTCAAGCCGGATATCACTTCGTTCAGGGCGGCGTCCTTATTGGATATTCTGGGCAATGAATACCTGTCCCTGGCGACGGATGCCGACCTGGGGTTTCGCTTTGTCTCCTCGTCGGCGGTTGTGACCAGTGATATGCAGCTGCTGGCGAGAATTCTGCGCAACTTCCTCAGTAATGCCATTCGCTACACGCAGCAGGGGCGGGTCTTGCTCGGTTGTCGTAGGACGAATCAGGGCTTGGCTATCGAGGTTTGGGATACCGGAATCGGTATCGAGCAGAGCAAGCTTGTCGAAGTTTTTGAAGAGTTTAACCGTGTTAATCCGGATCAGGGCGGCGGTGATAAAGGCCTGGGGCTCGGCTTGGCCATTGTCGATAAGATGGCCGGGGTGTTGAACCACCAGATACGGGTGCACTCCGAACCGGGGCGCGGGTCCTGCTTTTCGGTGCTGGTTCCCTATGGGGAGCTGCAGCAGGGTAATCGCAGTCGAGAGCAGCCGGTAGCAGCCTTAGGTAATGAGCAGTTTGCCGGCAAGCGGATATTGGTGCTGGATAATGAGCAGGCGATTTGCCAGGGTATGCAGACTTTACTGCAGGGCTGGGGGTGTGAGGTCGTCACGGCGCTGTCCTTGCAGCAGGTGTTGGCGCACACGCCCTGGATGCAGGAAGGGCTGGATCTTATTGTGGCCGATTACCATCTGGACAATGGTTGTAATGGACTCGACGCCGTAGCCGAGTTGGCCGCCTTGACCGGCTTGGCACCGCCGGTGTTGTTGATTACCGCCAACTACAGCAACGACCTGAAACAGGTCGTCAGAGAGCGCGGCTATCGCTTGTTGAATAAACCGGTGCGTCCGGCGAAGCTGAAGGCGGTAGCGCAGCACCTGTTTTCGAGCCAGGATCGCCCACAGGTATCAAATAAGGAGGTCGAGAAGCGGGCTGTTTAATCGCGTCCCGAGTCTTGCTTCTCTTTGCCACAAGGTCGGGTGCCTGGTTTGGTTGTACTGCTGGTTTGGTTGTACTGAGGGTGGGGGCTGATCTGCACAGACGTACAGATCAGTGTCGTTCAGGCTTTAGCGCTTGAGGTACTGGTTAAAATCGATATGCCCGGCGGAGAGCACCGCCTGAATGCGGTTGTGGACATTCAGTTTGCGTAAAATGGCGGATACGTGCGCTTTCACGGTCGTTTCAGCAATACACAAGTTATAGGCGATCTGTTTGTTGGATTCGCCGCTGGACATACGCTCCAGCACCAGCAATTGACGCCGGGTCAGGCTGTTGAGCATTTCGGGCGGGATCTGATTTTCTTCATTACGGCGACGGTTGTTTGTGCCGCTGCTGTTCTGTCCGGAGCGAATGACGTCCGAAGGCAGATAGACCTGGCCATTAAGGACCTGTTCGATGGCCTGGGTCATCTTTTCCCGCGGTAATGACTTAATAATAAAGCCAACCGCACCATAGGTCATGGCTTGTAGCACAATGCTTTTATCTTCTTCGGCCGAGATAATCACGACAGGGATGGTGGGCGCTTCGTTGCGCAGTTGCATCAGACCATTGAGTCCGTTCATGCCGGGCATGTTCAGGTCCAGCAGGATCAGATCCAGTTCGTCCTTGTCTTTGGCGATGGTCAGTGCGCTGTCCAGATCCTCGGCTTCGTCAATTGACGCATCAGGGAATCGACCACGAATGACATCCGCGATCGCTTCTCGAAACAGCGGATGGTCGTCGGCTATTAGCAGGTTATACACAAACACACTCCTGACGATACTACTGGTTATTGTTATCGGTTCGCAGGTAATTAGCGGTTGAGCACTTGGCCGTTTGCGAAATCGCAACAGTTGAGACTCACCTCTATTAAACGCCAATACGGCTTAAATAGGTATCCTACCATCGACGGCGCAGAACGGTTCGAAAGTACTATTCTCGTAAAATGGTCCGGCACTCTAAGGTGGTAATAACCGCTTAAGACAGATTATAGACGATGGCGGTTACCCAAAATACCTCATGATGTTGAGTCTGCCCATGATCTGTTTATCAGCAAAGCCGACCGCCGTAAAAGCGACTTTTCAAGGCGAATACGTGCCGCATGGGCAAGTGATTAAAGCGCACATTGCATTGAAATTCAAAGAAATAATCGTTGTTTTTTTCTCCGCGCTGACAGTCGTCCCAGGTCTTTTGTCCCGGGGCAGAGCTTTGCTGTTGATCTGTATGCTGTTGTGGGGAAGCCTGGTCCAGTCGCAGGAAACTTCGCCGGTTGTCCGGCTGGGTGTGTTGCAGTTTGGTACTGTCAGTTGGGAAGCCGCAGCCATGCAGGAGGCCGAGCTGGATCGCCGTCATGGTTTTAAGCTAAAGGTAATCCCGCTGGCTTCGATGGGGGCGACGCGCATTGCATTAAAGAGCGGCACGGTCGATATGATTGTGGCCGACTGGATCTGGGTGGCACAGCAGCGGGCACGGGGAGACCGGCTGCAGTTTATTCCTTTTTCTAACGCAATCGGCAAGGTGGTGCTGGCTGCCAATTCGACGCGTCGCTCACTGGCGGACCTCGACGGTGCCCGAATCGGCGTGGCTGGCGGGCCGCTGAGTAAGGGCTGGTTGCTGATGAAAGCGCAAGCATTGCGTGAAGGGGTGGATCTGGAGCAGCGTGCCGAAGCGGTCTTTGCCGCGCCGCCGCTGTTGAGCGCGGCGCTGGAGCGGGGACAGCTGGATGCGCTGGTCACTTACTGGCAGTTCGCGGCCCGTTTGGAAGCAAAAGGCTTTCACAGTTTGATCGACCTGCGTCAGATCAGCGCTCAGCTGGGTATGGCCAGTGAATTACCGATGCTGGGCTATGTGTTTCGTCAGGATTGGGCCGACGCACACCCGCAGATGGTGCAAGGGTTCCAGCAGGCCTCACAGGCTGCCCGCCGGCACCTCAATGACCGACAGAATTGGAACGTCGTGCGGCTGTTGATGCGGGCGCCAGACGCGGCAACATTTGAACAGTTGCGCCATGGCTACCAGTCCGGTGCTCCGGCGGACTTGCACCCGCGTCAGATTGACGACGCCGCACGGATGTATCAGTTACTGTACCCGGCCGATGCACAACGCGCTGGAAAGACCGCGGCGGCGGGTTTGGATCCGGCGCTGTTCTGGCAGGCGGCGCACTGAGTCATGAAGGTCCTGGCCGCGCAGTTGTCGTTAAACACACTGATTAGGCCGCTGCGGCGTAGTGGCGGGCAGTTCGTGGTGCTTATTGCTCTGCTTGTATGCTGGCAGCTGCTGGCGGTCGCCATGGCGAACCCGCTGCTGCCTTCGGTGGTTCATGTTGCACAGGTGATCGCACAGGAGTGGGCCAGCGGTGATCTGCTGCGCCACCTTGGCGCTACGCTGGAGCGGGTAGTGCTGGCTTTTGGCCTTTCTATGCTGCTGGGGATTGCCCTGGGTGTCTTTATGGGCTCGCATGCGCGCTGGAACCGGCTGCTGGACCTCTTGCTGGTTATCTTGCTGAACATCCCGGCGTTGGTGGTGATTATTCTGTTGTATATCTGGATGGGGTTGGTGGAGAGCGCCGCCATACTGGCCGTGGTGATCAACAAGGTCCCCAATGTGGCGGTTACCCTGCGGCAAGGGACGCTGAGCCTGGATCCTCAGTACCGGGCGGTCGGGGTTATCTACCGTTTTTCGGCCTGGAAACGTTTTACCGAAATCGTGTTGCCGCAATTAGCGCCTTATCTGTTGGTCGCCGCACGCTCTGGCCTGGCGTTGATCTGGAAAATTGTGCTGGTGGTTGAGCTGTTGGGGCGCAGTGACGGCGTGGGTTTTCAGCTCCATCTGGCGTTTCAGCTGTTTGATGTGCCGATGCTGCTGGCATACAGTTTTTCATTTATTGCCATTGTTCAATCGATCGAATGGTTTTTGTTGCAGCCCTGGGAGCAGCGGGTCAATCGCTGGCGGAGTTGTGCGTCATGATCCGGCTGCGCATTGACGAGAAGCGCCACGGCGAGCGAATTCTGTTTCTGAATTTTGAATTACAGATCGCCCGCGGCGAAGCGGTGTGCCTCGTGGGTCCATCGGGCTGTGGCAAGACCAGCTTGCTGCATATTCTTGCCGGACTCGACAGCCGGTTCAGCGGTCATCTGCAGCGCGACGGTGCAGGAAGAACCGGGATGCTGTTTCAGGAGCCGCGCTTATTTCCCTGGCGAACGGTTGGCCAAAATTTGCGTATGGTCATGCCCCATCACGCTGCAAGCAGCTCCCTACTCGAATCAAAAAGCCGGCACCAACACGCCATTGACGCCATACTGAAAGAGATGGATCTGGCCAATTGCATGGATATGTTTCCTGCCCAGCTATCCTTGGGGATGGCGCGGCGTGTCGCGCTGGCGCGTAGTTTGCTGGTGGAACCTGATTTGATCCTGCTGGACGAACCCTGTGTTTCTCTGGACCCTGCGACAGCCGATGATATGCGTGACCTGCTATGCCGTGTGCGGCAGATGACCGAAGACGTGACGTTGGTGATGGTGAGTCATGATCCGCAGGATGCCCGCCAGTTGACCGATCGTGTCTACTCGTTGGCCGGGAGTCCGACGCAGGTGGTGGCTGATCAGGCCGCGGCGACCTGGTTCGCCGATCGGTCTAAGGACAGGTTTGCGCTGACCGGCTCCTAGCAACGTGTGTTAAAAGGTTTTTTGCTGCAATTAACCGCGTCGGCGCTGCCAAGCCGATACGTTGACGGGAGGGGAGTCTCTTGAGCGAGCATGACCAAGCCCACTCTTCACGCCGGTCTCCGGCGGAGTCCGCAGACGAAGCATGTCGTTCTGGTCGCGGCCAGCTGACGGTGTTTTATGACGGCGCTTGCCCGCGCTGTCGCGAGGACCGGCGTCGTTATACGCGTCTGGCTGCGGGAAATGCCCAACGGGTGTGCTGGTTTGATATTACCGGGCAGGAGGATGCGCTCAGAAAGCGCGGAATCGATCCGCAGCTTGCCCTCACCGAGCTGCACGTCGAGGATGAGCATGGGTTGATCCATGCGGAACTGGATGCTTACCGTTTACTGATGGGGAAGGTGGCGCTGTTGCGCCCGTTGGCCTGGTTGATAGGCTTGCCTTTGATTCGTCCGTTGCTTTCCCGCTGTTACCATTACCTGGTCATGCGGCGTCTGAAGCAAAGCGGCCGGCTCTGAAGCCGTGACGTGTCAAGGTGATTAAGTACAGTCTGGTGCTATTACGCAGCAGATCAACCCGCTGTCGGCCTATGCTTATGAGCCGGCAGCGGATTGCGGTGCGTCTTAGCCTTGCAGGTCGACTACCACGCGTCCCTGAACCTGGCCCTGCATGATCGCTTCTGCCTTCGCCTGCACGCCTTCAAGTGTTACCGTCTGGTTGATCGTATCCAGCAGACCCTCTGGCAGATCTGTTGCCAGCCTGCGCCAGGCTTCGGCGCGGCGCGCCGTCGGGCACATTACCGAATCGACACCTTGCAAGCGTACATTGCGCAAGATGAATGGCATGACCGTGGTGGGCAGTTTGTAGTCTGCCGCCAGGCCGCAGGCTGCAACGGTCGCGCCATAATTCGTTTCGGCCAGAAGGCGACTGAGAATCTCGCCGCCAACGGTGTCGATGGCACCGGCCCAGCGGGACTTCTCCAGCGGACGTGCCCGCGCCGCCATGGTCTCGCGATCCAGGAAGTCGGTGGCACCGAGCTTACTCAGGTATTCGTGGCTACTGGAACGACCCGTGACAGCACTGACCTGATAACCCAGCTTGGCCAGCAAAGCGACCGCGACGCTACCAACGCCACCGGCAGCGCCTGTGACAACGATCGGACCGCTGTCTGGTGTTACGCCGCCGTCTTCCAGCGCCATGACGCACAGCATGGCGGTGAGACCGGCGGTACCGATCGCCATGCTTTGCTGCGAAGAGATCCCGGCGGGTAGTTTGACCAGCCACTCGGGACGCACGCGCTGCCGCTGGCTGTAGCCTCCCCAATGGGCCTCGCCGACCCCCCAACCGGTCAGCAGGACAGCGTCGCCGGTCCGGTACTCGGGCGAGTCCGTCTCCAGGACCGTCCCGGCCAGGTCGATGCCCGCCACCATCGGCCACCG
>JBFGYY010000115.1:0-8065 GCA_041587095.1 Motiliproteus sp.
CAGATTGCTGGTGCGGCCCATAATGATCAGGTGGTAGGCAAGAAAGATAGCGAACTTTTCGACCAACAGCTCGCTGCCGAATTTGAGCGCACGGATAACCAGATACTCAAGCACCGCCTGGTAGAAAAGCATGAGGCCTGGATCAGCTACCCCGATGGTCGAAGGGTTCTGTTTGAAACCCTGAAGACACCGCTATACGACAAGGAAAATCAAGTAACGGGGCTGGTCGGCATCAGTCGCGATGTTACGCTGAGAAAACAGGCGGAAGATGATATAGCGAAGCTGGCTTTTTTTGATTCGCTGACGCAATTACCCAACCGCCGTTTATTAATGGACCGTATTAAAACATCCCTGAGTTCGTCGAAACGTAACGGAGAGCAGGGGGCGATACTGATGATAGACCTGGACAATTTTAAAGTTGTTAATGATACCGAAGGACACGATGCCGGTGATCAGGTTCTGCGCGAAACAGCCAAGCGACTGACGTTATCGGTTCGCAGCATGGATACCGTTGCGCGTCTGGGGGGCGATGAATTCATGGTTGTGTTGAGTGGGCTCGGACAGGGACGCGCCGCGGCAGCGGTACACATTGTTACGATAGCGAACAAGATACTCGATAACCTGAGCCAGCCTCACTCGATTAATACCAGCAACTATGTAACGACGCCGAGTATTGGCATCACTTTTTTCGACGCCGCATCCCCGCCAGCCAGCACATTAATGAAACAGGCAGACAAAGCCATGTATCTCGCCAAGGAGAATGGGCGCAATGGTTATGCGATCTATTACGAAACGGATTCACACGAGCAGCGAAAAAACGCTACCCGCGCCCAAAAGCGCGCGGAGAAAACGGCTTGACCTTCCACTGAAGGCAGACAGCCCGAGATAGCTTCAGAACACAGCTGCATTGGATGTCGCTGCTGAACATAAAGACTTGCTCCGGTAAACCGGCAATCACTGAACGCACAGGCGTCATGAACATGTCGGGATATCAGAGCAGGCCTTTGTTACAGCCCAAGAGCTTGCCCGCGTCAGGCACGCTCTCCTTAATGGCTTAATATCCGCCTTTCTTACCCGCGCCTAAGTAGGTAAAGCTGTGCCGAACTTCAAAACCGGACCACCAGCCTTCTACACCGGTCTCCTTGTCCATATGGAACGGGAATACGGCCCCATCCGGCGGATCAATCCGGTAGGTAACGTGATATTTACCCGGACCATCGAGCTTCAGGTTAGCCCCATAATGAGGCCCGCCGTTAGAGGCCATGGGGATCAACTGGCCCCGCTGACGGAAATAAGAACCGTTCTTGGCCACACTGTAGCGGATATTCAGGTAAGGCACCCAGTCACCGGCTTTAAAGCCCCACTTATTCTCGGCGGTCGCTTTAATCGCAGCCTCCAGGTGAATATCGGCTGCAGCGCCATGACCACCGTGACCACCATGGCCTCCTCCCGCCTTCATGTCCATCGGTTGCTTGGCGTCCTTGCCCTTTTCAACCATGCGATCCGGTTCCATTGACATGGAAACAGCTTGAATATAGAGCACTTCAACCGTCATGCCGTTCTTCACAGTAGGTTCACCCACCTTGAATTCAGCCGCCTGAGCCGTTGCAGCCAACAGCGTGGCCAGACCCGTTGCAATATACTTTTTACACATTTATTGACTCCTGTCGTTGAATCACCGGGCGAAGGATAACAGAATAGCCTAAAGACGAAAGTCTATTTAATATTAATCAGCACTAATATTACGACGCTCAAGGGTATACAAGCCCACCGGCTTATTGCCAGACAGACAGCTATAATGCTTTAAGCCAAGGCATCCCGGCAGCCAGCGCCTCTTACTTTGACGGAAGGATCCGATAACCGTAATGAATCAAATAGAGAGTTCAAGTAAATCCATGCGCTCATCGTCACCAGAACCACTGCCTGAGACTGAAAAAATTATCGTTACCGACCAGCAGCCTGCGACGCTGACAGAACGTGTAACCGCTTTTTTCTATCAGCACCGGGATCATCTGGTTTACATTCACGCCCTGATGTTCATCTTTTTTATGGCGTTGCTGTTTGTCCCCCTGTTTTTGCCCGACCCTTCAGGCCAGGCAACGCCCTGGGATGATTTTGTCGTGTTTGCCAACTTTCTTATGTGGGGGGTCTGGTTTCCTCTGACCCTGATGTCGGTGGTCGTCACCGGTCGCTCCTGGTGCGGATTGCTCTGCCCGATGGGCGCGGCCTCTGAATGGGCGAACAAAGTGGGTTTACAACGGCCTATTCCCGCCTGGCTACGCTGGGAAGGCACACCAATCATCAGCTTCATTCTGGTCACAACCCTCGGACAGACTGTCGGCGTGCGCGACCATCCCGAAGCGATGGCTGAAGTCTTTGGCGGCACCATGGGCGCCGCCATCCTGATCGGATTGATCTACGGTAAACGCAAGCGAGCCTGGTGTCGCCACCTCTGCCCCATCGGACTGCTGCTCGGTGTTTTCTCCCGGCTTGGAGCCGTACAGTTCATTCCTAAGCGGAAAAAAAGCGGCGGGGAAGGCTACTCGACCAAAGGGGTCTGCCCGACCCTGATCGATCTGGTGCATAAAGAAGAATCCCGTCACTGCATCGAATGCTTCCGCTGCGTCAAACCCAGCTCACCCGGTAGTTTGAAGGTACGGTTACGCCCGCCGGGCGAAGAAGTCGCACAGATCCGCGATCACAATCCGAACCGCTCCGAAGTCTGGTTCTTTTTCCTGGGCACCGGCTCGGCACTGGGTGGATTTCTCTGGTTGGTACTCCCCCTCTATCAACAACTAAGACAAAGCGTGGGTGAATGGTTTATCAACAACGACGCGTTTTGGATCGGCGAATCGGGCCCCTGGTGGCTGATGAGTGTGCATCCGGAGCGCCGCGAGGTGTTCAACTGGCTCGACTTTATGATGATTGTCGGCTTTATGACCGCGGTTATGCTGATCTTCGGCATCATCCTGGCGTGTCTGACCAGCTTGGCTGCCTGGCTATCGGGTAAATGTCAGGGGGATAGAACGCAGGGTCAGCGTTTTACGGAACTGGCCTACCAGTTTATGCCGGTCGCACTGGCATCATTGGTGATCGGACTGGGCGGTGAGCTGTTCAACCTGCTGCAGGTCCTGGGGCTCGATGCCAGCGTAACCAATGGTTTAAAAGGCGCACTGCTGATCGCCAGTCTGTTATGGAGCATGTGGCTCGGAGACCAGATCCTGTCCCGCCAGAATGTGCCGTTGCGCTTACGCTGGATACCGGCTATTCCCGGCGTACTGGGCAGCGCAATTGTAGCACTGGTCTGGTTTATCGCCATTTTCGGACTCTGAGCCGGAGGCGGTTTCATCTCGATAGGCCGTGCTCTGACATGCACAGCCTATCGAGCCCCCGGAAACGCTTAAATCAACGCTAGTCGATTCCGGTCGTCAGACGGTCCCTCGTTTACCGCCACGGGTTTTCAGCAGCCTCAGATCGATCCGGTCCGCTTTCCCGTCACCCCGTTGCCACGTATGATCACCTCTTTAACGCTGCCCACCCGACCATGACAGAAACAACAGCTTCAGCACGCTTAATCGACTCGGTCATTCAGGTCGCCCGCCACAATCAACAAGATGTTGACGCGCTATTGGCCTCGGTCGGTATCGAACATCAGGAACTGAACCGGGCGGATGTGCGTTTTCCTGCCCGCTCCTTCAACGAGCTGCTCGACGAGCTGGCCCGGCGCACCGGCAACCCGCGCATAGCCCTGCGAATTGGCGAAACAACGCAACCACGCATGCTCGGCTCCATTGGCTTTTTAATGTCCACCGCCGAATCACTGGCACAGGCTTACCGTTGCGTCATCGATTATCTGCCGCTGCTGATCGAAGGGATTCATTTGTCTGTCGACGAATCTCCGGAACGGGTGGCATTGACACTGGACCTGGAAGATGACGAACAGATCGCACTCGTTGAATGGCTTATGGCCTGCCTGTGCAACTGGCCTCGCTGGCTGACCGGCAGACAGGCATTGCCTATCCGTGTCGATTTTGCCTTCGCGGCTCCCGCTGACAGCCGTTATTACCAACAGTTTTTCGCCGCCGAAATCTGCTTCAGCGCAGGCAGAAACCGACTGCTGTTACCGATCGATGCGATGGGCGAAAGCTGCCTGGACGCCAATGAAGAGATGTACCGTCTGCACCAGGCCTTTGCCGATCAGCTACTCAGTGCATCAGGACGTGATGGGGCATTGGTGGCGCAGATAAAAAGTATCCTGCGTAATCGTTTGTCTGCGGGGCAGAGCAAGCTTGACCGCGTTGCGCTGGCACAGAGCCTCAACCTGAGCCTGCGAACCCTGCAACGCAAGTTGGACCAGCAAGGCACCAATTACCAGACATTGTTTGACCAGACCCGTAAGGAGATGACGCAACAGCTGATTCAGCGCGGTGATCTGAGTTTCGGCGAAATCAGCCACCAGCTCGGTTTTGCCAACCTGTCCGCCTTTCAGAAAGCCTTCAAGCGCTGGACAGGCAAAGCCCCCAGTGAGTTTCGCGCGCAGCACCGGCCCACGACACTGCAGAGCCGACGGACAAGTCCACGGGTTCTATCCGAACTGATCTACCCGGACGGCCTCAGTGAAGCGCAGCTTTATCCGCTGGCTCAGCAACTGATTCATCATATCGAAGCCTGGCGACAACGAGGACTGCCGTTGGGATCACTCAGTCCCCGTCATATCGGTATCAGCCACGATACCGCGACTCAATTACAACTGTCTCTGGTTGACCCCTCGCCACAGTCCCACTCCCCCCTTCAGGAGCGGCTGGCCTATCAGGCCCCCGAACATAGCGGGCTGCTGCCTTTCCCGGTGGGCAGTTACAGTGATACCTATGCGCTGGGTTGTCTTTTGTATGCCATCGTACACGGGCAGCCCCCCCACAACACGAGCAACCTTAGACGTTTATTCGGGGCACAAATCAACGAGGCCCCCTCACTGCGGGCTGGGCTGTCCTCCCCCTTGATACAGGTGCTGAATAAGTTGCTGGCGCTTCCGGCAACCGAGCGCTATCAGTCCCTGACTGCTGTGAACGAGGATCTGGCACAGTGCCGGCAGGCATTATCGGCCAATGACAGCCTCGAAACATTCTCGCCCGGCCGCAGCGAAGTGCTGCCGCTACAGTCTCAAGATATCGGGCTGGCGGGACGTGAACCTGAACAAGCCCGGCTCGAAACCCTGTTACGTGAGTGCGAACGTGGCGAGACTCGCAGCATCTTGCTCCAAGGCAACAGGGGAAGCGGAAAGACAGCGCTTATCGACCAGTTGCGACTACCGCTATACCGCTCGCGGGGAATCATGGTCAGTGGCGTGTTTCTCCCCCAGACTGATCCGCAGCCGTATGCAGTGCTGATCGGCATGATGCAACAGCTGCTCCGGCAACTCATCGTGCTGCCTGAAACGCATCACTCGATCTGGCGCCAGCGCATCAAACGTGAACTGGGTAATCATGGCCAGGTTCTACTGCAGCGGATTCCCGAATTAGCCGAACTGTTTGACCACGACCACAAGCACGCCCACTACGACAGCCTGCCCCCGATAAATGGCTCCCATTCGCCTGCGGTATTGGAGAGTACCGTCTTCGGCCTGTTGCGCGCCTGTCGGGAGCGATTGCTGGTCCTGAGCGTTGACAACCTGCAGTGGGCCGATGCCCCCTCGCTCGCGCTGCTGGCACGGATACACAAAGAGTTTAGCGGCCATCCCCTGATGCTGATCAGTGCCCGCAGGAGCTCTGAGAATGAATCGTCTGCGATCAAAGCCAATCCAAATCGGCAAGACTTCGCCGCTGCCGAGACAATTAATCTTCAGCCCTTGGACAGTGAGCAGATTTACACTCTTTTGCAGCAACGAATCAACGCCTCGCAAGCGGAACTGACAACCCTGACCTATTGGCTCAAACGCCACTCCGACGGCTCACCAGGAGCCGTTTTAGGCCAGTTGCAATCCCGGGGCTGGCTTTACTTTTCGCCACAACAGCAGCGCTGGTCAATCCATCAGCAGGCCCTGACAAGCGTTTTCGAACAAAGCAGTGATACGGATACAACGCTGGTCAAGCTATACGCCCCGGTGCTGGAGAGCCTGACCCCGCCGGACCTGGAACTGCTGCAGTGGGCGGCGGTCATTGGTCCCCGGTTCGACACCGAGTTGCTGGCTAAAAGTCGTCAAGACCCGGTTGCCCGTATCGCGATCCGCCTCTGGCCAGCCCAGCAAGCGCGGCTTATTACACCGACCGAAGACAGCGCCGATGGCAGCACGGGCTATCAATTCTGCCATAGCGCACTTCAAATTTATGTGTATGAGTCGATCCCCCTTGACCGGCGGCAATCGATCCATCTGGCGGTGGGCAAGGTGCTAAAAGACAGCTGGAACAGTCGTCACGATATTGCCACGCTGTTTGCCTGTACCGATCACCTTAACCGTGCAGATAACGGCCAGCACCGTTCAGAGCACTATTGGCAGCTCATGGCGCTAAACCGCTTGGCGGGCGGCTATGCTCAGGAACAGGCCAATCTGCAATCAGCCCGCTACTACCTGCAACACAGCTTAGCGTTGATGCAACAGCACACACTGAGCGACCGCCCCGTGCTCCCCGCCGGTCGTGGTCTCACGGATAACGGACAGGCCTTCGACATTCTGCTCCAGTGTGCGCAGCTGGATAGCCTGCTGGATGATGAACCTGCGGCATCTTCTCGATTTGAGCAGCTCATAGCGCACTTCGATAACGCCGTCTCTCCTCAGGACGCCCAGAACAATGCCCCGTGGCTGCGCCTGCAACAGGCCAGAATAGAGCATGAACTGCGCTTCTCTCGGCTGGATCAGGCACGGACAATTCTGATTTCATCGCTGATACAGCTCGGCATCCGGCTCGAACTGGCAGAAACCCGGCAGCGGGTATCGATACAGCGTTTTTGTGTGAAGGATCTGTTCAATACAGCCGACGACGCGCCAACGCAAGCGTCTGACACCGATAAGCTCAGCCCGGACAATACCGATACGGCGGTCTGGGCAACCGGCGCGGAAAATGTCTCTCCCGTGCATCTGGCCACCCCGCTATGCAGAGCCGACCCACGAACAGCGTTACTCCAGCGCCTGATCCTTATCGCCGAGTTACAGGGCGATGCCCACTTCGATATCTACCTGCTTTCGAAAATCCCCGGCCTCAAAACAAGCCCTGACAGCTACTGCGCGGCCAGCCGTGCCTACCTCTGCCACTGGCTGCAAGGACAATATCCTCAAGCGCGACAGCAAGTCCTGCTGGCAAAGCGCAGCCTGGATGCCGCGGATGCCGGCCAACAAGCCCTTTGCCTGCTGCGCCTGGGCCTGCATGTGCTGCCCTGGATCGACTCACTGGCCGCGGCCCTCGACAGCCTGAACCGCGCCCTGACGATCGCCCGGCTGCAGGACGACTTCTGTATCAGCACTCTGGCACAAAACGCTATCTGTCATTTTGCCTGGCTGCAGGGAACGCCGCTCACCTCACTTGCCGAGCAGGTGCACGAACAACAGCAGCGCAGCAACCGCCGGGGCAGCCAACGATCAGGCCCATCTCTTGCTGATTCCGTTGGCTACCTGCTGCGCCAGATAACCGACGCTGACGATGAACCGACGACGAGCGACGCGACGGAACAATGGGCGACGCGGTCGTCCGGATCCAACGCGCAGGGCAGCGCAAACACTCACAGCAATTGGCGCTTACTGGCACACTGCACCGTCGCCGTTCTGCTGGATGAACGTACGCGCTGGCCCGGACTTTTACAGGCAGCGGACCACCATCATGCAGCAGCCCCCGGCCAGTTCGCGCAAGTTGAACTGGCTTTATTGACGCTCCTTATGCGCGCCGAACTGGCCCGTAACGCCGGGCCGGAGAGCCGCGCGCGCTTGTTACGACAATGCGATTTCGACCTGTGTCGACTGGAAATGTTCAGCCGATACGACACCCCCGACACCCAGGCTCGCTTCCACCTTGCGGCGGCGGAACTGGCAGCCCTGAACGCTGACACCGAATGCGCAATGGATCACTTCGAGCAGGCC
>JBFGYY010000116.1:0-7994 GCA_041587095.1 Motiliproteus sp.
ATGAATTCTGGTAGCCACGTATTGCTGGCCTTACGCAAAGATACTTGGTCATGACATTTTTAGAAAATTATCGTGCTGATTGCAATAGGTGCTGTCTATATATACAGTTGTTCTCTTGTTGCGCGCATTTGCTGCGCGGTTGATTGCGTCGTCTAATCCTTCAACAGTTTTCCCGATGTCTACAGACCGAAAAATCATTCATTGCGACTGCGATTGTTTCTTTGCCGCGATAGAGATGCGCGATGACCCGGCCTTAAGAGAGATTCCGATCGCCATTGGCGGTGATCCGGGGCGGCGGGGTGTCATCGCGACCTGCAATTATCCAGCCCGGGCCTTCGGTGTGCGCTCGGCCATGGCTTCGGCGCAGGCGATGAAACTATGCCCGCAATTGAAAATTATTCCCGGCAGCATGGACAAATACCGCACTGCTTCACAACAGATCATGCGGATTTTTTCTGATTACACCGCGTTAATTGAGCCACTTTCCCTGGATGAAGCCTTTCTGGATGTGACGGAATCGACGGCCTGCCGCGGCAGTGCCACCCTGATCGCCGAGGAGCTGCGCCAGCGTGTGGCTGATGAAGTGGGGATCACTATTTCGGCGGGTGTCGCACCGAATAAATTTCTGGCCAAGATCGCCAGTGACTGGAACAAACCCGATGGCCTTTGGGTGATAACCCCGCCGGAAGTGGCCGCTTTTGTTGAGACATTACCCGTGCGTAAGCTGCACGGCGTCGGCCCGGCTACGGCGGAAAAACTGTCAGGCCTGGGCGTTAGTACCTGCGCCGATTTGCGCCGGTTAGGGGCTGCGCGGTTGGTTGAAGCGATGGGCAGTTTCGGTGAACGCTTGTTTCAGCTGGCACAAGGGATTGATTCTCGCCCGGTATCCAATGAACACCGGCGCAAGTCCGTCAGCGTTGAGCATACCTATGCGCAGGACCTGCCCGGTTTAAACCAGTGCGAACAACAGTTGCCCGAGTTGCTGGATCGGCTGGAAACACGCAAAGCGCGTCTGGATAGCAGTTACCGGGTCAGCGGCGCGGTGGTAAAAGTGAAGTTTGCCGACTTTGTACAGACGACCGTCGAGGCGGCGTGTACCGAACCCGATGCTTCCGTGTATCGGGTTCTACTGCAGGAAGCCTTACAGCGTCATCCGCCGCCGGTACGCCTGTTGGGTGTCGGAGTCCGCCTGAACGACCGACTGGAAGAGGACGGGGCCCGGCAGCTGTTGTTGTTTGACAACTAGCCTGCTGCTCAGGCCCGCGTGCGTCTGACCCTGGATTAGGGGAGCGGTGGTTGCGCCGCATCGATCTGCGCGAACCGGTCCTCCCAGCCAAACCAGCGCGCCAGGGTATGGCGCAGATTTTCGATCATGGCCAGGATCGACGGGACGACCAGCAGGATCAGTATAGTGGCGAAGGCCAGACCAAAGACGATGGATATCGCCATCGGGATCAGAAATTGTGCCTGGCGGGATGTTTCGTAAAGAATCGGGCTCAATCCGGCAATGGTGGTCAGTGACGTCAGCAATACAGCACGCAGACGTTGGCAGGACGCCTCCACAATGGCTTTTTCCATCGCCATGCCGGCTTCCCGCAGCTTGCGGTAAAAACTGATAAGGACGATAGAGTCGTTGATGACGATCCCGGACAGTCCGAACAGTCCAAACAGCGACAAAATGGTCAACGCTTTGCCCATCAGAAGATGGCCGAATACGGCACCTGTGAGGCCGAGAGGGATAACCGCCATAACCGCCAGGGGCCAGACATAAGAGCCGAACACCCAGGACAATATGATGAAGATCAGCGCCAGCGCGATCATGAGCCCCATCTTCATATCGGCCATGGTTTCCCGTTCGTTGGCTTTTTTGCCTTCGAAGCTGGCCCGGATGCCGTAACGGGCGATCAGGTCCTCAAGCGGCCCGGCTTTGAGCGCTTCGATGACCTCATTGGCGTTAGCCGCTTTGTCATCCAGGTCGGCCGTGACGACGACGGCCAGCAGGCCATCGACCCGCTTCAGCGTATCCAGGCCTCGCTTGGGTTCAAAATTGACAATATTGGCCAGCGGCGTGGTGGTGCCGTTGGGGAGCACAATGGGCAGTTGCTCCAGCGTGCTCAGGTGATCGCGTTCCCTGTCGGGCAGCATGACCCTGACTTCGATCTCATCCTGATCCTGGTAATAGATCTGTACCAGCTGGCCGTCTAACGCGGCCCGGAGTCGACGTCCGATAGTGTCCAGATTAAGCCCCAGGGCTTTACCCACAGGCGTGAGATCAAAGATCCACTGTTCGCGCCCGAATGGCATGTCGTCGTCGATATTGCTGACGCCGGTATAGCCTTTCAATATGTCCTGCAGCTCCAGCGAGGCTTGCTTGAGGGTGTCGACATCGGCACCGGTCAGCTTGACCTCGATGGGTTGGCCCGGCGGTCCGCCGGAACGCTGGGTAATGCTGAGGCGCTCGATGCCTGCGCTCTTGGGAATGTTTTTACGCCAGGCGCGCAGCAGTTCATCGTTACTGCGCTGGCGTTCGTCGGCGGCGCGCAGTTGCACGTACAGGGCGCCGTATTCATCTCCGGAACCAGCGTCGGCACTCGCGCGTGAGAATAAGGAACGCCGCTGGTGCTGAATCACGGACTCGACGTAATCGCCGGGCAGGGAGGTTTCTGCCTCGCGGAGGGCGCTTTCTATCTCATCGAGGAACAGGTCTACGGTCTGTGTGCTGGTACCGGGTGCAAACTGCACGCTGGCCGTTAATACGTCACCGTCGACGGTGGGGAAAAAGGTAAATTTAATCCGCCCTCCGGCGACTAAGCCGATCGCCAGAATCAGGCAGGCGATGGCGCCTGCGACGGTGGCCCAGCGAAATTGCACCGCCAGGGTGACCAGCTTGCGAAACTGGTGATCGCGAAAGTGGTTAAACGCCCCGTCGAGGCGCTGGCGAACCCGACCGGGTTTGACCTTGTCTGCACGCTTCAGGCTGTGGTGCAGGTGGCCGGGCAGGATCAGGAAACACTCGACCAGCGAGGCGATAATGACGCAGATCACCACAATCGGTATATCGATCAGTATATTACCGATCGTTCCTCCGACCATCAGCAGCGGTAGAAATGCGGCAATGGTCGTCATCGAGGAGGCCATAACGGGTGCCAGCATGCGCTGTGCTCCACCGATAGCCGCCCGCTTCCCGGGCTCGCCCTGTTGGAAGTGGCTCAGGGTGTCTTCGCCGACCACGATGGCATCATCGACGATAATGCCCAGCGCCATGATCAAACCAAACAGGCTGATCATGTTAATACTACCGCCGATCAGGTGCACCACGGCTAACGTGATCAGGAAGGATACGGGGATGCCGACAGTGACCCAGAAGGCAACGCGGACATTAAGAAACAGAAACAGCATGGCGATAACCAGTACCAGTCCCCCGGCACCGTTGCGCAGCAATAAGTTGATGCGGTCCTGTATTAATTGCCAGCTTTCATTGTAGGTGATCAGTTCGACACCGGGGGGCAGGGTCGGCCGGGTATCGTTCAACCATGTATCCAGAATACGGGCGGCGGTCAGTGTGTCATCTGCCTCGGTACGGCGCAGGGTTAACTCAACGGCGGGGCGTTGCTGGTATTCGAGGTATACCTGATCGTCCTGCGGGCGTTCGGTTATCTCGGCAATATCGCCGAGCCTGACCAGTTGACCGTCTTCGAGGCTGATCAGAGGCAGTTGTTCAAAACCGCTGACATCCCGTTGCTGGCTCAGGCTGCGAATTTGGCGTGCGCCATCCTGGCGCCCTGCCGTCCCGGCGGGAAGATCGAGGCTGCGCTGGCGAATCCGGGTGGCGATGTCATTTAAATCCAGCCCAAGGGTGTGCAGTTCGCTGGATGGCACCTGAATGGCCAACTCTTTATCCGGCAGCCCTTCGATATCGATCTTACGAATACCGAGCGCCAGCAGCTCGCGTTCGAAGCGGTGTACCATCGGGCGAAGTTCTTCAAGGTTTTCAGTGCCAGTCAGGATTACGCTGGCAATATTTTCATAGCGTGTGAAGAGCTGAACGATCGGTTGTTCGGACTCTTCGGGCAGGTTACGCAGGCCGTCAATTTTTTGTTTGACGTCGTCCAGCACGCGGGAGCTGTCTATCCCTTCATCAAGCTCCAATCGAATGGATGACACGCCCCGGTTTGATGTGGAAAAAACCTTATCGATACCGTTAACACTGGTCAGTTCCTGTTCAATCGGTATGGTGATGTTTTGCTCGACGTCTTCGGCGGCGGCACCGCTCCAACTGACCTGGATGGTGACCAGATCCAGTTCAAAGGTGGGGAAAAACTGCGTTTTGAGCTGCTTCAGACCCCAGGCTCCCGCCAGTATCATCAGCATCATTAACAAATTGGCTGCGACACGGTGGGTGGCAAAGTTGGCGATTGTGCTTTCGAGAAATCCCTTTTGGCGGCTCATTTCAGCGGGTTCCTGTTTCTGGTTCATCCGGCGACGCAAGGTAAAAAACGCTACCGATCAGATGAGCAACGGCATATTTTTTATGGGCAATAGGAGGCAGACTGTGCGTCATGTCACAGCGCTCCGACATTGACTTTAAGCCCGGTTATCGCGTTGGGAAGCTGGGTGGTGACCAGTTGGTCGCCGGGCTTAATATCAGGGCTGCGAAGGAGCAGGCGCCGCTGTCCGTCGACGATGGTCTCGCCTAAACGCTGAACCTGAATCCCTTCCAGGCGCTCGCTGCTGACCCGGTAAATCCGGTCTGTCCCGTATAAGGCCTGGGGCGGAACTGCAACGACGGCTTCCAGAGGCAGCAGGTCTATATCCAGCTCAAGACCGCGGCCCAAAGAGAGGTCTTTGCTCGGGTTATTAAAGCGTAGCAAGGCATCAATACCTGCACGGCCATTAGCCACTTCCCCTGATAATCTGAGCAGGGTCAGCGAAAGCGCCTGGCCATCCAACCGGCTGTTAGCAAGGATGGAAGCGTCGGCCAGAAGTGCTTCGCGCACCTGTTCCAGGTAGCGGCTGGGGATCTGCGCCCGAACGATCAGGGCTTCGGTATTGTAAATGCGCAGCAATGCGCTGCCGGAGCGAACCAGATCACCGGGGGCGACCATGACCTTGGCGATTCGGCCATCAAAGGGGGCCTGGATACGGGTGCGATCCAGATCGAGCAAGGCGATATCCAATTGCGCCTGCGATTGCTGACGCTGTGCTTTGAGTTGGGCCAGGCGGTTGGGGTGATCGTCGATATCGCGGCGTAGATTATTTAAGGCCAGTGCCTGTTGCTGGTAGGTGCGTTCAGCATCCTCCAGCTGCGTATCCGAGGCAACATTGCGGCCTTTAAGAGCTTTGAAGCGAGTGACGGTCCGGTTTGACAGTTCCAGCAGCGTGGTCTGAATTGTGAGTGCGTTGCGATCTGCCTGGTAGCGATTTAGCTCGGCGGCAACCTTCGCTTCGCTGCTGGCCAGATCGGCTCTACGTTGAGCGATCTGTAACCGTACATCACGCGGATCAAGTTTTAACAGCGTCTGACCTTTGCTGACGGACGTGCCCTCATCGATGTCGAGGCTCTCGACATAAGCGGTTAACGTGGTAGAGAGTTCTGCGCTGCGTGGAGATTCTATACGGCCATACAGCGTGATGCGGGGAGCGTATCGGCCCGGAGACGCGTTAACCGTGTTCACTGTCCAGATTTTTTCACTAACGGGCTTGGCCGGCGTGGCGGGCTTGGTGGCTTTCAGTGAAGCAAACGCCGCGATAGCCAGGGCGATAAAAAGTATGGGGAGCGCTATTTTCAGTAAAGTCCGTGACATTGAAGGAGCCTTATCATGTCGTGTTGCTGTGTCATCCTGACCGGTAGCATCTGTTCAGGGTTTGATTTCCGCACGGTTAAGCGCGTTAGCGCAGCTTGGAGAATGTCCGGTAATTGCCGATGGCCTATAATGCCTCCATGTATGGCGGTCTTCAATCTCGCCACCAGGTTGCTGTGTTGCTATCGTTCAATGCAGCCGCTATCACCGTTGACCATAACCGCCTACATTAATTCAGACTGACTTATATTTCGTTAATATTTACAAAACTTTACCTGATATTTATCCAGGTGGTTGTTAGGCTGAATCAGGGGCGGGGCAATATTGGCCGTTTGGCCAGGGTTACCCCTCGGAAAGCTGCGTCGTGCTGCTGAGGCGCTTATGAGAGGGCGACGGTCACATTGGTATGAATACCTGTATGCCCACCCGTTTAACAGTATCCTAAAATGCTCTTGATTCAGAAAAGGAGGGTTAAATGCGCAGTCATAGTTTCATGGCCTTAAATGCCAAAGGTTTTCACCGCGTTGCCTATCATGAATGGGGCTCTGCAGATAATGACCGGGTGCTGGTTTGCGTGCATGGACTGGCGCGCAACAGCCGTGATTTTGATGATATCGCGTTGGCCTTATCCCGGGATTACCGGGTGGTATGCCCGGATATCGTCGGACGGGGGACAAGTGATTGGCTGCCCGAAGGTGTTCCTTACCAGATCAGCCAGTATCTGCAGGATATGACCGCGCTTATCGCCAGACTTAATGTGCCCGAAATTGACTGGTTAGGCACGTCTATGGGCGGCATTATTGGTATGTGCCTGGCTGCCCAGCCCAAGAGTCCTGTTCGTCGTCTGGTTATGAACGATATTGGTGCCTTTGTACCCAGTCGGGCCTTACAGCGTATCGGGCTGTATGTCGGACAATCGGATCAATTTAACGATTTGGATGCCGTCGAAGCGTATTACCGCGAGGTGTATGCGGCTTATCGAGGGATCAGCGACAAACAGTGGCGACACCTTGCGCAGCATGGAAGCCGTGAGCTGCCCAGTGGTGAATGGGTGCTGAATTATGACCCGGTAATTGGCGATTACACCCGTGCCAGTAGTGCTGAGGATATCGATCTTTGGCCTGTATGGCGCCAGGTGCGTTGTCCACAGATGCTGATGTGGGGCGAAGAATCCGATGTACTTGACCAGGAAACGGTTGCGGGCATGCGCGCTGAATGCGAAGCGCTGACGGTCAACTCATGGCCGGGAATAGGCCATGCGCCTTCTTTGATGGAGCCCGAGCAGATACAGGCGGTAGTTAACTGGCTTCGAACCCATAGAGATAGAAGTAAGTAACCGCATCGGCACTGCTGCTATCGAGCATTCTGGTTGTTGAATACGGTGCTTATAGACGATCTGTTTTAGATATGTACAGCTGCCGGGGAAGACATGATCAGCAACTTTTTACTTCTGGTATTTTAGTGCCTGCTAATTACTTAACCTGTTAATTACAATGAGGATTTTTAATGAGTGTGCTAACCCACTGGCCCAGCGATTATACCTGCCTGTCCGCAGCCGAACGCCGCCAGGCCGTCAGCGCTGTGGAAGCGGCGTTTTCGTCGACTTTGGAAACGCTGAAAGTGGATATCGGCTTGGTCGAGATGCTCGAATCGATCTACATCCCATTGGCAGCCTGGGTCTATGCACACCGGCAGCAGCGTAAGGGGCCGCTGATCGTAGGCATAAATGGTGCGCAGGGCGCGGGTAAATCAACATTGTTTAATCTGCTCGAAGTCACACTGTCGCAGGGTTTCGGTCAACGGGTCGTCGGTTTTTCGCTGGATGATATCTACAAAACCCGGGCCGAGCGTCTGCAAATGGCGAAAGAGATCCATCCCCTGTTTGAAACACGTGGTGTACCGGGCACACACGAAGTTCAATTGGGTATCGATTTACTGAATCAGTTGAAGCAGGCGGGTGACCAGCAGGTGACCCGTATTCCGGTATTTGACAAATCGATCGATGACCGCTGCCCGGAGGCTGTCTGGCAGGAATGGATCGGAGCCGTTGATGTTGTCGTATTGGATGGTTGGTGCCTGGGTGCTGCCGTGCAGCCTGATAGTCAGCTGGTTGATCCGGTTAACGAGCTGGAAGCAGTGGATGATCCGCAGGGGGTGTGGCGTGACTATGTCAATTCGCAGCTTGGCGGCCCC
>JBFGYY010000117.1:0-7884 GCA_041587095.1 Motiliproteus sp.
GGCAATGCCTGTCATCACACCGATGGCATTGTGCCGATGGGTTTTGATGGTGTATTCCTGATAGGAAGGGTAGGCGATAGCGGCCAGAATGCTGACGATCGCGACGGCGATCATCAGCTCCAGAAGCGAGAGGCCGCGTTGGCGGCCCCTGGTTACGCTGAGCAACATCAGAACAACAGCTCGCGCCAGCGCAGCCGGCCTGTTTGCTGATCGGGCCCGCTGGTTGTCGTGGCTTCGGGGCTGCCGTCGGTTGGTGGCGTGCCACCACCACCTCCACCTCCACCACCTCCGGTGGCTTCTGTTTCAAATGTGAGCCCGGTGCGATTGGTCAGCGTCAGTTTTTGCGTCGCGTTATTCCAGTAGATACCCGCTTCACTGATATCGTCTTCGATGACGCCGTCCTTGATCACTCGCGCGTCGTCATCACTTGCGCCGGACGAGCCGTAGTTATTGCAGTTAACCATCTCCGCCTCGACACGCTCAACACTGTTTTCGACCACATTAGCGCCAGCGGGCTTGTGAAAATCGAAATCGAACGCAAAGTTTTTGAGCGCATAGATGGATTCGAACCGAATGGCGAAGTCGAAAGAGCGGTTGGAGCGATGCAGGTCGGTGCCTGAGAAGTCGAAACTGAGACCGTCGTACGCCGTTGCGCCACTGCCGCCATTGCCGCGTTTGTTGGAGGGTGAGGAGAAGACAGCACCATCTGTCGCTGCGAACAGGTTTATATCGATTTCACTGGCGTCGCTAAGGCCGCCGAAGCCGTGGGTACAGCCGGCAGTGCTATTGCAGGTTGCGCTGTTATATTTGCTGCCTTTGCGGTACTGGATATTGGCGACCTTGACATCGATGCTGACAGGCGAAGCCCCGCCTTCATCCACCTCGCCGGTAAAGGTAATGTCGTAACTGCCGTTGGTTCCATTGTCCTCATCGACGCCATCGTCATGATTGCTTGGGTTTTTCCAGGATGGTACCTTGTCGAGTGAGTAAGTGTAGCGCAGATCCACATAGAGCATTTTGCACACGGGTGTGGGGGCCGATGTGCCTATTGACGTGGCGTTGTTCTCGCTCCAGGTATTGATTAGTGAGTAGTCCAGGCTGCCGCTACGGACTACCTGGTTGCCGGAGACCAGGTCGGCGCTGAACTTCTTGCCCACCGCCCGGGTGCCGGGCGAACCGGCATTGACGTAGTCGGGGTTATCCGCGTCGGAGAGGAGGCCGTCACCGGTCCGGTCGTAGATAGTCTCACTGGGCCCTCCACCTGTTTTGTAGTTGACCTGCGTCAGCCAGCCGGCTTCAGAGCCGCTGGTCAGGTCGTGAATCATCAACTGCAAGCGCTTGTCCCTGACCAGTGGCGATGCAAAGATATGCTGGTTGGCGTTTAACAAGTCAATATACCAGCCTTCATGGCTGGACCAGTCGATGCTGTTATTGGTAACACCCAGCCAGTCACCGGTGATGGCTGAGAGGGTTTGCGCCAGCAAGGTGCTGCGCCGGGTGACTTCATCCGTGTCGTTTATGATGCTGGCCAAACCGCTGTGATCCCGAATACCGTAGACGCTTTGGATCGTTGCGCTGGATGACATACCGGATGAGGTCGGCAGGCCGGAGGTGCCGACGTATACCATATAACCAGCTTGCGCCGGGTGCTTGGCGATGTCCGGTGCCGCAAGAATCGCTTGGCTGTTGCCTGCGCTATCGGTTGTTTTCAGCAATGCGGTAGCGGAAAGCGATGCGGCGTTGGAGAAATCAAATTTCCACAGGGTGCCGGCCAGATCTCCTGCATAGACAGCATCGATTGTGAGGTCTTCGTTGGCGTCGAGCGCCACAGGTGCGCTCAGACCATTGCTACCGGCGCTACCGACGGCGAGCTCACCAATTAATGCTCCGGTCAGGGCGTTAAGCACATAGAGGCGGGCTTTTCCGTCTCCGCTGCCGGTGCTGTTGTCAAAGTTGTCGTAGCCGTTGGCAATAATGACGGCCCAGGTCGGCGTACCGGCATTATTGACTCTGGCGATAATGGGTTTACCGTAGCTGTAGCCCATATGGGCGCTGTCGCTGGTATCCCATTCCCAAAGAAATTTAGCGGCAACGGCGCTGGCATTGGCAGCAGCGGGGTCGGTAACATCCAGGGCGTAGAATCCTCGACCGCCTGCACCCAAGCCCCCGACCAGTAGCGTTTTCCAGCTACTGGTGCTGCTGTCGTAAATGTCTGCCACCGTGATGGGGCCGTCCACGCTGTATTTGTGGCTGGCATCATTACCTGCGGGAGTCAGGTCACTCAACCCGTTATTTAACGCATTAGGTATAAAGGCCCAGGCTTCTTTTCCGTAATCGGCGCTGGTCGGGTTGGCATTGATAGCGTGCAGCATGCCGTCATTTGCACCGACATAGACCTGCCCTGCCCGAGTCGTGCTGATCCCGCTGGGGTAGTTATTAATGGTGTAGCCGGCTTTTGGCACGCCGACGTAAGTCGGCCTGCTATGCACAATATCACCGAGTATGCCGCCACGGCCACGATAATCACTGGCGGTTGCGCCTTCGTTGCTGCGGTCACCGCAGATATAAGCCGAGGCGTTATCAGCGGTGCAGATATAGCTAGCGGCGCTGCTGCCATTGGATTTAGCCACCTTGCGACTTTGCCACCAGGTGGCGGAGGCTGTCGCAGCACTGGTGAATTTGCTGTGCAGGCTCCAGGCAGCGGTTGAGTTAATAGCGCCACTGGCATCAATGGTGTTGGCCTTGAGGTCGCCATAAAAGTCGGTGCTGTGGAACCAGGGGCGGAATATCACGCCGTTGCCGTCGCTGATGTTGAATTGATTGATGCCCAGTGGTGCTATGTAGCCAAAGGGCGTTCCTGTGGGAGGGAAGTTAACAATATCCGTTGCCGCACCGGCGAGAGTGCTGGCAGTGATGCCTACCAGGGCTGTTGCTAGTTTCGATTTCATAATCAGCTTCCCTAATGGATAGTGAAGTATTGCGATTGAATAAGCTTGTTACCGCCCTTGGGCGACTCTCCCGATGAGGTGATTCGGTAGAGGTACTGCTTGCAGCCGGTATTGTCTTCGCCTGCTGCGCATGAGCAACCAGGCATGCAAATGGACTTCATGTATTCGACGGTGTAGCTTCCAACAGCCGTTGATGCGGTTTGCCGGTACTTACCGAAGAACACGCTGCTATAGGTCAAATCACTCAACTCTGGCCCCGAATAATAGCCATCGCTGACCGCATTAAATAAGGCTAAGTCTGGTCCGCCGCCGCAGTTTCCTGCACCGGGAATGTGCTGAAAAGCACAGATATCCTGCTCTGCTTCCTGCAAAATATTTTCGGATGCATTCAATGCATCGAGCTGTGATTTAACGCTGCGGGCCACTTTGATCTCAAAGGTGGATGTGTTCATGCTGGTGAGCGCGACCACGGTCAAAACGACCATGAATATCAGCGCCACGATCAATACTCCCCCGTGCTGGTTATTGCGAGTTCGGTGCTGATGCATGAACACATTCCATGGTTGTTTAGATAACGGTTTCATCAGGCCCCCCCGCCGATCCGGTTGCGCAGGGTGATGGTGCTGGATATGCGGCGCCGCATACGCTGATCGCTGCTGGCGGGCGTCACAGTGGCATCGGCGCAGTTCGTGTAGTCAGTCGCTTTATCGAGCATATTATCGCGGCTTTGCAAGAGCAGGCAGACCCGAACGGCGACTACGCTGGACATGGCGGCGACGGAAGAGGCGGGCAGATAGCGGTTGGCCGCCTGGTCGTCATCGGTATCTTCACCGAAGAGAATGGACAGCTCCTCGACACGGTTGGCGAGTACGCCGTCGTCGACATTCACGGCGTTGTTACCGATTTCGCCGCTCTCATTGTTACAGACTAAATCGTTATTGGCGTTGACCTTAAACTCGCTGACCAGCTCGGTGCCACTGGTCGAGGTCGAATTGCCGAGACAATCGGCAATAGGCGCACTCATCGCCCCGCCGGCTTCAAAGCGCACGATGAGGCTATCCTTGTTACCGTTATCGGTGCCGTTGATGCCGCTATCGAGACTGGATTTGGCGAGATTGCTCTCCTGATAGCCCGCCATGCGAACATAGCGGGAGATCATATCCACCGCCACACGTCCCTGCTCCTGAGTGGTAATGGCTTCGCGCTGAAACACGATGGAGCGGTTATTGGTGATAAAGGTCTGAACTACCGCTGCGCCGATAACCAGCCCGAGCGTCAGGGCGATCATCAGCTCGATCAGGGAAAAACCCTGCATCTGTTTTGCGAAGGGTGCGTTCATAACCGAAAACTCAACTGCAGGCACATCAGATCTTCCACGTCATCGGTATCGTTAGGGCATTCGGTCCCCGTGGCGCCGCTGCGATCACCATCCCAGCGTACTGTGAGCGTGTAGGAAATCTCCGCACCGGATACGCTGCGGCTGATCTGGCCGGTACCGGACGGCAGAGCGGTGGATGTCGCGGTTAACCAGCGATTGAGATCGTATGCAGCTATCTGCGCGGTGGTGCAGCCGGTGGTGATACAACCCGGGTCATCCGGTACGCTGTTTCCAGGGGTGAAGACGTAGCTGGCAACGGCGGTACTGCTGGCCAGATTTTCGTTAGCGCGCATCAGCTCCATCATATCCTGCAGTTGCCAGGTTGCCAGCATTGACTGGTAGGCACGAGATGTGACTTTCTGGCTGGTAGCGCCCAGTCCGGCGACACCCAGTACGCCAAACCCAAATACCAAAATAGCGACCAGCACCTCGATCAGCGTAAAGCCGTAGAGGTTGCGTTGGCGGCTAATGCGCGGCAGGCTTAGCATCCGCTACTCGCTTCGCTGGTGTGTCCGGCCAGCGTCATGGTTAATGTGCGGCTACAGCTGCCAATGGAAATGGTGACGATAGCGCCTACGGCTGTCTTCAAGGTGCCGGTAGGGCCGAACACCAGCTCTTTTAACGCAATACTGGTGTCATTGCTGTCGACTACCGAAAAACTGGTGTTGTCGTCAAGATGAGTGTTGGTCATGACGGCCTCGTAAGTCCCATCAGTTTGCTGTAATGCGACGATCCAGCCGTTCCCCCAGTTGAAGGAGCCACTGGTATCGCAGGTCGGCGCGGCTGTGGGGTCGCTGGTGTGAACTCTGGCGCAGGCTTTGGCATTGCGGTCATGCTCAACGGCAACGTGGCGAGCCAGACGCAAGGCGCTTTTCAGGTCATCCACATGGGAAGTAACGTGGTTAGTCTCGGACAAGGACTGGAAGGAGGGTATACCAATTGCCATCACGATGCCCGCCAGTGCAATGGTGATCACTAGCTCGATTAGCGTAAAACCGTTTTTGCTGTAGTTATTGTTACTTGCGTACATAATTTCTGCCGTACCCGAAAAGCTGGGAATACCATTAAGTCAAAAGCTTAGCACGAACCGGTGCGGGACCGATGGCTAAGGGGCTGATCTAGATCAGGTTTGAGCTGCGTTTACGGGTAGGATTTTGACTGGTTGTAATTAAGTTGATCCTGCGCAAATTAGGCGCCGTGGTTTGCCCGTATTGCCGGCATTGGTTTGGCAAGCCTGTTTTTTTTGACGGGATCAAGATTGTAACCATTGATGTTCTGCATGTGTTACTACACACACTGTCATAGCGTTATTTCGCTATGGCAGTGTTTAACCAATATTTATAGCAAAAGTTAATAACAAAAGATGATAAGCAATTTTCATAACTAACGTTCATAACCAACGTTATAACAACAACTGTAAATCGGTAATGATTATCCCGCCAGAATTACCATCTGTTGTCTCCAGATTGCCTCAGTACGCCTTTATGTGGCAAGTTTGCATCTCGATGACATGGTCAGGTTAATCTGTCCGGTCGTTATAAAACGAGCTGACGCGATCCAGGTAGTCGCTTAAATGTTTACGGCTGACGACAAAAATATGACCGACGTTCTTCTCAATGGTCCGGTTCAGGCCGTGGGTTGTGGTTATCTGGTTGCAATCCAAACAGGATCCCCAGGTCAGACTGGCAACACAGGAGCCCTTGGGCGAGATCGGATCGCGATCGCCCCGATAGTCCATGATGGCAACACCGGCCTTGGTAAGGGCTTGCATATTTACCGGTTGCTGATCCAGGGACGCTTCGCTAGAGGGTAGCGTGTAGTTGCCAAGCCAGATCTGATTACCGATAAAGACGCGCCGGATCCACTCGCGGTGAGCGGCAGCGGGGAAGGCTGTGCCATTGTTCAGCCAATGCAGGAACGGGGCTGAATCCCGGATGATTTCAGGTTGCGTGGCCCGGTGGTAAAAACCATTAGCCACGGTGTACTGCACACCGGGCTGTATCTGGTTCATGCCCACTTCGATTAGTTGCGGGGGAATGTTCACGTTGCTGAACAGGTCGGTCATCATCTCTTCGTTGTACCAGGTGCGGATTACATCACGCATGTGGATATGGCCACTATTCTGGTCGTCAAATTTAACCGGTGTCGCCATCAGTGCTACCCGGGTAATGTCCATGTCTTCGCCACGGGCATAGCGTTCTTCTGCCCGGCGCGCCAGGTAGGGCAGTATCAATGTGCCTCCCATGCAGTAACCCATCACATTAATGGGCAGCCCGGGGTGCCGGTCTTTTATCAGGTCGAGAAAACGGTCATGTACCTCCTTGCCGAAGAAGTCCAGACCCAGATGACTGGCTTCGGGGCCGGTGCCCGAGTAATCGGTCAGATACACCTCATATCCCATGGCCAGCAGGCCTTCGATCACCGACTTGCCCGGGGCCAGGTCAAAAATTTCCGGCCGATTGATCAACGGGCTGCTAAGGTAGACAACGGTGTTACAAGGCTTTATATCACCGGGCAAGGGGTAATGGCGCAGTCGCACCCCCTGCATACAGGAACCTTCAACTTCGTGAAAGGTACAGCAGCCGATGACACTATGGGGGCTATTGTTGGCGTAGGCGACGATATCAAAAGCCTGTTCAGCATAGAGGCTTTCCATGCGCTGACGACAGCGTTTGAGGTATTCGTCGAAATCCTGCTTAGGGTTGCCCTCTTTGTCGTATTCAGGGTAGGGCAGCAGGCCCGATATCGGGGTTTCGGTTATCAGCATCAGGATGGTTTTCAGCAGCTCTTTAAGTGCTGCCATGCGTGTCAGGCCCAGCGAATGATAGCGGTATTCTAACTGTGCGAATTCACCCATGTAGTGATAGAGCATCTCACAGCCCTGTCGACTGCCTAAAATGCTGCGGGCGTTTTCCGTATCGTACTTGCCTTCAATAAGGAAGTGGCCGCACAGGGTTTGCAGCAGTTCGGCATACTTCCTTTCAAGTTCTTGGTTTTCTGCCCGAAACGGGTCCGGATGCGTGCTTTTTAGTACCGCATCCTGTGCTTGATTACGGATGGGTAGCAGCAGATTAAAATCGATAATCTGGCGCTGCAGTGTTGCGCCAAGCTGCACGGGGTGTGGGATCCAGGGGGATTCGCTGACAGCACCAAGGAAGCTATCCCAGTTATACAGATTTTGCACCCACTGAGCGCAGAGATCGCTTTTCCAGTGTATGGCCGTTTTGTAGCGCATCGGGTTGTCTGCGGGTGTGGCTATCCCCTGCAGGGCGAGAAGTTGGTCGGCATTGTCGATGGCGCCGGCGGGGTAGTTCATGGTGCGTCCCTCAGTGGTCCATGTTCTGAGTCAATCGTGGCGGTGTCGCCCGTCCCGGTCGTTACAACAGGTGAAGAGCGCCGCCTACTTCCCCTAAACGGCGCTCAGCAGCGCAGAGCGTATTGGTCAGATATTGCAGACCTGTTTTTCAATATGCGCCCGTAAAACTTCGTATTCGCCCGGGCACTCCGGCAGGAAAAACAGCTTGTAGTAGGCGCGCTGGTTGATCATTCGGTTGGAGA
>JBFGYY010000118.1:0-7877 GCA_041587095.1 Motiliproteus sp.
CCCCTGGATAGCCGAGCTTCTTGAGCAGCTGTATCTTACCGATGATCAGGAACAATGGATTCAGGCTGTTGAATTCTGATTCAACGCGTCGGATGGGGATGAATTTTGCGCGTGATCTTCGTGGGCGTCGTTGCTGGATTTTTGATCTGGACGGTACGCTGACGAAGCCAGTGCATGATTTTGAACGGATTCGCCGCCAATTGACTGTGCCAGCCGATGAGGGGATTCTGGAGTACATTGCACGTCAAGCCGAACCTGAACGCGAAAGGCTTGAGAAGGCGCTTAGTGCAATCGAGTTTCGCTTGGCTGCGCAGGCGCAAGCCAGCCAGGATGTGTGCGCGCTGTTAGGGTATTTAGCCGATCAGGGGGCATTACTAGGTATACTGACGCGTAATATGCGCGGATGTGTGCCGATAATCCTTGAAAGGCTGGCCATTGAGCATTTCTTCGCTGGCGATGACATTTTGGCGCGGGAGGATTGTCTGCCCAAGCCAGACCCTGAGGGTGTTAACACCTTGTTGCGGGGCTGGCAGGCCGATCCGGCTGATGCCGTGATGGTTGGTGATTTTCGTTATGATCTGGAGTGCGGGCGACGCGCGGGCGTCGCTACCGTGCATTACAACGCGCTGGGGCGTGACGGCTGGCCCGCGCTTACCGATATCGAAGTGTCCAGTTTCGCCGCTCTTCTCGCTGTCCTGCAGGTCAATTAGCTTTCAAAACTGGGCTGGCTGTTCAATGCTTGGCGCTCCAGCGATCCAGTGCGACCATACCGACTGCTGATAGAACGAATGTCATATGAATGACCACAAACCAAAGTAGTTTCCCGTTATCAATCTGCTCGGCGTTCAAAAAGATACGCAACAGATGTATGGACGAAATGGCTACAATCGATGCCGCGACTTTGGCTTTTAAAGAACCCGAATCAAGCTTCCCTAACCAGCTGAGTTTTTCTCTGGACTCATCGAGATCGATACGTGAAACGAAGTTTTCGTAGCCGCTAAACATCACCATGACGATAAGCCCGCCCACAAGCGCAATATCGATCAGTCCTAGAACCACCAGTACGAGTTCGGATTCGCCAATGCTGAAAATGTTGGGCACCAGGTGAAACATCTCCTGGAAAAATTTTACACCGAGAGCGAGCAGTGCCAGGCTTAAACCCAGGTAAATTGGGGCAAGAAGCCAGCGGCTGGCGTAGAACAGGCTTTCAATCTTTTTTTCCATGTCTATAGCTATCTCCTGATGCAGTCTGGCTGCACGAAACGTTTAGGCCTGTCGCCCGTCGACGGGCAAGCACTATGATGTCGTCATAATATCATTGTCGGGAACAAGCTCACCTAGTCTGTTATCTATTTTTAGCCATTTTTTATACTGTGGCCGTGGGTAACTGTGTATTGAATCCAAATCGGTGTGTTTTTGGCCCGGGCGCTACTTTATGACTGCTGCATTTACGGCCATATTGCTGCATGATTCGCTATGCAACTGTTGAATTAAAGGAGAGATATTGTGCAAGACCTGCTTCCTGACTTATGTGACGAGTTTGCCGATTTAGTGACGGTGGTCGAACCTATGTTTGCCAATTTTGGCGGGCGGGAGTCCTTTGGTGGTGAAATCGTTACAATCAAGGCCTTTGAGGACAATTCTCTGGTGCGCGAGCAGGTAGCCTTGCCCGGGAAAGGCAAAGTGCTGGTGGTTGATGGCGGCGGCTCCATGCGCCGTGCGATGCTTGGCGATATGTTGGCGGAAAAAGCCGCAGACAATGGTTGGGAAGGGATCGTTATCTATGGCTGCATCCGAGACGTGAATGCCATTGCGGAAACCGACATTGGTGTGCAGGCTTTAGGTTCTCATCCCATGAAAACCGACAAACGCGGTCTTGGTGACCTTAATGTGGATGTCACGTTTGGCGGTGTGACTTTTCGCCCCGGCGATTACCTGTATGCCGATAACAACGGCGTATTGGTGGCCAGCCAGCAGTTAGAGTTACCTGCCTGACCGCGTTTCAGCGCATAGGCTGCTGTAAACTTTTAATCGACGATCCAGCGTTAGCGTAATCAGCCCGAGAACACGATGGCAATTATTTCTCCCATTTCACTCGATTCGTTGCGCGTACTTGATGCGATTGAGCGTAAAAAGAGTTTTGCTGCGGCAGCGGAGTCACTATTTCGTGTGCCGTCGGCAATCACCTACACCGTGCAAAAACTCGAAGAAGATCTTGGGGTTAAGCTGTTTGAAAAACGGGGTCGACGTTCTGAGCTGACGGATGTGGGACGGTTGGTGCTGGATCAGGGGCGTTTGATCATTCAGGCAACGGATGAACTGACCTTGCTGGCCCGGGCGGTTGCTTCGGGCTGGGAAGTTGAATTGACGCTTGCTCTGGATACCGCCATCAATTTCGAGCCGGTTTATCAGGTTATTGTCGAATTCCAGCAGTCGAAAAAGCACACCCAGATCCGGCTTCGGGAGGAAGTCCTGGCCGGCTGCTGGGATGCCCTGATCAGTGGTGAAGCGGATATCGCCATCGGACCATTGCAGGCCGTCCCTTCCGGCGTTGAGACTGTTCCTATCGGGGTGCTGGATTTTGTATTTGTTGCAGCAGCGCAGCACCCGATCTGTGCACTGCCTCAGCCTCTGTTGCCAGAGACCGTGCGCGCCTTCCCCAACGTCGTGATCGCTGATTCGTCGCGAGGGCTGGCTAAGTGTTCGGTTGGTTTACTCGATGGGCAGCATCGGATTACGGTGCCGAGTATCGAGCGAAAGGTCGAAGCGATCAAGGCCGGGCTAGGTGTCGGATCGCTGCCTTTTCGATGTGTTCGTGCAGAGGTCGAAAGCGGTGATATTCAGGTTCTGGCCAGTTACGAGCAGCGCCATGCCCCCGAGCTGGTGATGGGCTGGCGGCGCGGAGAGCAGGGTAAAGCGCTGCTTTGGTTTGTGGAAAGATTGCAGCAGGTCCGTGAGGCGTTGCTTATAAACTAATAACCCTGTCGGGGGTTACTTGTTGTTTTGCCCAGTGTTTTGCAAAGTGTTTTGCAGAGAGGGTGAGCCGGTATGCGCATTCAGACTTTCTTGCAGCATCCGCTTGAGCTGTTGGCGGCAATTCTGCACCTGGCAGTCGCAGGCGTGCGGGCAATCTGTTTCAACAGCGAGAATCTGATCTTCGTCGACATCGAGCAGAGAGACCAGGATAATCTCCTCTTTTTCGCGCTCCGTGTGGGCGGCTTTCAGTAAGGTGATCGTATCGCACCCTTCGATGAAGCGCTTTTTTGCGAAATGGACGATGTGCTCAAAATCATAATCGCCTAGACATCCTGGCACGCGTAGCGTCATGTTGGGGGCTTCCTGCGGTTAAATTAAATTGATGATCCCGACCTGAATTCCTTGGTGCTGTATGCAGTATAGCCTCTGAGTATGATCGGGGAGAGATTTGCTACTAAACTCAAGTTTTCTTAAAGGAGCACGCAAAAGTCTATGTTTAAACGGATAGGTATTTCCTTTGCTGTCATCGTCGTCCTGTTTACGGGCATATTTCTTATTACCCAGACGCTGTTGAATCCCATGGGGTCTGATCTGTCTGTCATCGGTAAAGGGCGGCCGGCACTGGTGCTGGGTTTCGAAAGCTATTCTCCGACCAGCGGTGATGCACTCAATCGGCTTAATGTTGTCCGTGGGGATTATAGTGAGCGGATAGTGTTTGTGGCAGCCGATCTGGGGACGCCACAGGGACAGGCGTTTGCACGCCAGTATAATTTGCGCGAAGGCCTGGCGATATTCGTATCCCCTGATGGAAAGGCTGCAACAGTAACCACGATTCCCGCTGATGAGCAGCTGTTACGCCAGCAACTTGACAGCGTGCTGGCAAAGCCGGCCTGGTGACATGATGGCTGTTATCATACCGGTTATGACGGAGCAGGGATGGCGGCAATAGCCGCCGGTTTTCCGGGATTCTTTGTTCCGATTGGAATCTGAGTAAAACCTTCGGCTGCTTCGGCTGAATGCATTATCAGACAGGGCTGGGCAGGGGGCTCAGTCCTGTCTGTGTTGAGCTGCAAACGAATAACCTGAGATCGATTAAGCAGCGTTTATCCAATCAATGCGCAGTCCAGCCGCCGTCAATGGGTAACGCGACGCCGGTCATCGCTTTTGCCGCGTCACTACACAGGTAGACAGCCAACGCCCCAATGGCAGACGGTGCGATCAGTTCCGGATACGGTGCCTTGCTCTGTACCAGGCCGCGGCGGGCTTCGTCGATACTCTGGTTGTTTTGTTTGGCGAAAGTTTCTATTTGATGGTTGAGAAGCGGGGTGTCGGTCCAGCCGGGGCAGATACAGTTGGCGGTAATGCCCTTATCTGCGTATTCCAGCGCTACTACTTTATTGAACCCAACCAGACCATGTTTGGCCGCGACGTAGGCCGCTTTGTTCGGCGACGCTACAAGTCCGTGAACTGACGAAATGTTGATGATGCGTCCCCAGCCGCTTTTCACCATCAAAGGCAGTACGCGTTGAGTCGCGTGGAATGCGGCGCTGAGATTGATGGCGATAATGGCATCCCAGCGTGCAGCGGGGAAATCTTCCACGGGCGAAGTGAACTGGATGCCGGCGTTATTGATCAGTACATCGACTGTGCCGAACTGCTGAACGCAGCGTTCAATTAAACTGTCCACGCCTTCGGTGCTGGCCAGGTTCGCTGAACAGTAATGGCAGGTGGCACCCGTCTCGCTCTCTAAATCGCGTGCAATGGCCGCGCCCTGTGTATCATCCTCAAGACCGTTCATCATAATGCTGGCGCCCTGTTGCGCCAATTCACGCGCAATCGCCAGCCCTATTCCGCTGGATGAACCGGTAACCAGAACGACTTTGTTTTTTAGCATGTTAAGATCCCTTTGTTGATGTTATGAGTACGGTTTCAGGACGGAGCTCTTTAATGGTGTCGGCCACTAGTACGGCTGTATCTTCCCGCAGTGTAAAGATCATAGGTCATCTTCCTGCGTTCGTGGGCGACGAACGGAGTGACTTGTTATAACCCCGTTAGATAAAGCTGACTTTTGCCTGAGCCAGCGCACGGCGCATCTGGTGAATGCCGGCACTGCCGTGGCGTTTTAAGTGCATGGGGCCGTTTCGGTACAGTCGCTGGTCACTGATGCGAAGTTTCGCGGCGATGAGCGGTTTAAATGCCATATGTGCCAGGATATCCGTGTCGAGATCAACGCCCGGCGCAATCTCAAACAGCTCGATTCCCTTGTCAGTCAGACGAAAAACGCCTCGTTCGGTAATATACAGGACTTTTTGCCCCCGGCTTAGGGCGTATTGGCCGTTAAAAGTCAGGTGTTCGACTTTATCGACAAATTTACGGATCGGGCCGCTCTGGCGAATGCTGATCGACTGATCGTGGATCTCGATCTCTTGCTCGCCACCGGTAAAGGAGCCCATAAAGTAAATTTCCCGGGCATTCTGACTAATGTTGATAAACCCGCCGGCGCCGGCAAATTTGCTGCCGAAACGGCTGACATTCACATCGCCTTCGGGGCTGACCTGAGCCATGCCGAGAAAGGCCTGATCCAGGCCGCCACCATCGTAGAAATCAAATTGTGCGGGTTGGTCAACGATGGCCTGCGCGTTGATTACGGCTCCGAAACTTAGGCCTCCGGCGGGAATACCGCCAATGCCGCCAGGTTCGATGGTCATGGTGACGGCGTCGAGCAACTCTTCTTCGGCCGCCACTGCCGCGACCGACTCGGGCATACCGATACCAAGGTTGATAATGGCGCCGGACTCCAGCTCCATCAGTGAGCGACGGCTAATGAGCTTTCGGATCCCGGCTTGTAAAACGCCAATGCTGTTAGGCGCTTCAATCTCACCGCTGTAAGCCGGATTGTATTGCTCTGAAAAGGTCTGCCAGTGATTATCGGGCTGGGCTACGACAACGTGATCGACAAGTACGCCGGGAATGCGAACTTGGGCAGGGGATAGTTGATGTTTGAGCGTGGTTCGCTCCACCTGAACAATAACTTTTCCGCCGCTGTTGTGAACGGCCTGAGCGATTGCAAGCGCCTCTAAGGGCATCGCTTCGCGTTCCATGGTGATATTACCCAGCTCGTCAGCGGTAGTGCCGCGCAAGAGGGCGATATCCAACGGGAATGTCTGGTAAAAAAGGTAATCCTTGCCCCCTACGGGCATCAGTTGAACCAGATTTTCCTGAGTGCGCTCGTTCATGCGACCACCCTGATAGCGAGGGTCAACAAAGGTGTGCAGCCCGACGTGTGTCAGCAGGCCGGGGCGTCCGGCGGCTATATCACGGTAAAGCTGACAGATAACCCCTTGCGGGAGGTTGTACGCTTCGATCTGGTTGCTGCTGGCCAGCGCCCCCAGGCGCGGTACCAGACCCCAGTGGCCGCCGATAACGCGTTTAATTAAGCCCGGGTGGGCGAGATGGTTTAGTCCGCGTTGCTGGCCGTCACCCTGGCCCGCCGCGTAAACCAGAGTTAGATCCTCAAGGTCGCCGTCGGTCAGAAAGCGTTTTTCGATGGCCAGGGCAAGCTCTTCGGCAAAGCCTATACCGACGAAGCCGGCGCTGGCTACGGTGTGGCCGGATTGTATGAGACGGGCGGCTGCTTGTGCACTAATCAGTTTGTTCTTATTCATGGTTAGGCTTCTTATTGTGACGAGGCCGGCAGAGGGTTTATGCCTCGCATCGGCCTGAGCAGCTGATTAGGAGTGGCTCTGGTGTGGCTCTAGTTCAGCACGATCCTGAATTTACCGGTGCCGTACCAGCGCATCTCGCCCTTATCGTTAACCAATTGCACAGACGAGTTCTGTAGTTGAAACAGGCGGTATTCACGACCTTGCGTTAAGGTGTCTTCAAAGGCTTCGTCGTTGGTACAGACAACATTATAGGCAGTAGCTTTCAGCATGGTTTCTCCAGCAGACTTAATTATTTCAACTGATACATAGCTATATTCGTGCCAACAATTATGTTCCAAATATATCAAAGAGATACGACATATAGTTGATGGTGAGTTTAATTGACTGTCTGGATACTAAGACAGTTTGGCGAGAAGCCGGGTGCCAGGCACTGTCTGGCTTAGCAGACAGTGTCTGAATATTCAGACGGTGTGTGGCTCAGCAGACACAGATAATGCGTCGATCGGCAGAAGCCAAGGCCAATACGTAATATTTCGACGCTGTACGATCCGGGAAGATCAGCGCTCTGGTGCGGTGTGAATCCACAGGTTGCGCGGTGCTCTTTAAGTGAAGCGGTTACCCGTCTGGAAAGGTCTCAAGTCAGTGTAGCTCGATGGAAAGGCGCTGAATCTTTTCGTAAAGGGTCGCACGGGATATTTCGAGCCGGCGCGCGGCCTCACTGCGGTTGCCGCCACAGCGCTGCAAAGCCTCTTGTATCGCGTTTCGCTCGGTCGCCTCAAGTGTTGCCCGCAAAGGTACGATCTCCGAGGGAGGCGTGGGCATTGTCTGTGCGTGTTCATGACTATCAGGTACAGGAATATCTATCGGTAAGAAAGGATAAAGGTCCACCGCGTCAAGGCTGTTGCCTGCGCAGAATAAGATGGCCCGCTCCAGTACGTTGCGCAGTTCCCGGATATTACCGGGCCAGTGGTAGTGTCCGAGTAATGGGGCAATGTTAGGGTTGAGCTGTAACGGGTCGCGGCCCATGCTGAGCGCGATCGCCCATCGGTCATCGACGTGGTCGTAACACGTGATCCAGCGAAGATGTTGCCCGGCGTTGACAACCGCACCCTAAGGGTCAACAAGGGCGACCGGCCGGTGTGAGGCTGCCGAGCGCGATGACGAAGGATCTCTCCCTGTCCTTTGGACCCGGCGCTAGGCCGGGTCCTTCTTTGGCCGTGCATTCAAAGGCCGGCC
>JBFGYY010000119.1:0-7667 GCA_041587095.1 Motiliproteus sp.
GTGATCGAGTGGGCCGATCAGTACCGGGAGAACACCCCGACCCGGCTGGGCGAAACCCTTGCGCAACTGCTTGCCAGCGAAGGCTAATGCCCACTATGCTTGGCTATCCTGACCACTTTGCTCGGAATTAGAGGAGCTGCACCCATGAGCCAGTCCGTTTGGACCGATTTCCTTGCCCAACAAGGCGTTATTCTGAATGCCGATGGCGCAACCGGCTCCGCGGGCGCCGACAACGGCCGCCTGCAATTGACGCCACTGCAGGATCAATGCGTACTGGAGCTGAACGGTCCCGATGGCGTGAAGTTCCTGCAAGGGCAGACAACCTGTGATATGAAGTTGCTGAGTGCTCAGCAAAGCCTGCAGGGGGCAAACTGCACACCGAAAGGCATTATGATCAGCTTCTTTCGCCTCCTTAGTGCCGCTGACGAATCGATACTGATCCGCCTTGCACGCAGCAACGCCGAGGCTGCGCTCGCAAACCTGGCAAAATACATCGTATTTTCCAAAGCGAAGATCGGCATCGCTGAGCAATATATCGGTCTTGGCATTCAGGGCGAAAACGCCCCCGAGCAACTTGCACGGCTGTGGGGGGAGATCCCGGCCGAGCCGGGCCAGCAACGCCGGCTGGAGAATGCCGTGCTGGTCAGAGTTCCGGCAAGCCAACCGCGCTTTGAGCTGTGGATGCATATCGACGCCGCCGCACAGTACTGGAGCCAGTTAATCGATTGCGGACAACTCGCCCAGCCTGCAGCCTGGTTGCAAGCCGAGATCATGGCCGGCATCCCGCAATTCAGCGACGCGTCACTGGATAATCTGATCCCTCAGATGCTCAACCTGCAGGCGATCGACGCGATCAGCTTCAACAAAGGTTGTTATACCGGACAGGAGGTCGTGGCGCGCCTGCAGCATCGCGGCGTACTGAAACGCTACCTGCAATCGGCCGAAGTTTCCTGCACGCAACAACCGCAAATTGGCGACAGTCTGCACACCCCTGCGCGTCGCTCGGTGGGTAAAGTTCTCGCCGTCGCAGCGCTAGCCGACAATCGCTTTCTGTTACAGGTCGTGATCAATGTGAAGGAGTCCAAAGGCGACATTCGTCTGCATGAACAGGATGGACCCGCTGTTACTCTCATTGCGCTTCCCTACAGCATCGACCCTGCCATGTTCGAGCGTTAGGCCGGTGCGCCTTCGCGCCTGATCGGCGACAAAATCCTTGACTCGGTGTCGCGATAACCGAGTAAAGGCTATAGCAATTAACTATAAGCGGCGGGGCGTCACCGCCCACCGGTATTGCCAGCGCCAAACAACGGGTTACAACTTCCTTAAAATAGGTATAATCACCTACCGGATATCGCCATGAGATTAACGCAGGCTCATGGTTGTTCCTTACCCTTTCGAAAACGACAGAAAACGACAGCCGGCACGGATAGTCGCGCAAGGAATCAGGGAAAGATGATCAGCACGCTTTTCGACGAACTGTTTTTCAATCGCTTGCTTCACCCCGACGAGCAGGATAGCGCACTGATGGAGCTCTATAACGGTCTGCGCGCCCGTGGCCAGGCCCCGACCCTGTGCGCCCAATTTATCAATCGAATTGAGCAACTGCTTGATGACCTCAGCCCGCCCAGCTCAAGTCCGCTGGCCGCCAGCCGGCGGTTACGCATGATCGATAATGAATTTTCCAATCGCGACTTCCAGGCCATCCTGAACCAGATCAAGCCCCTGCTGACCCAACGTAACAAACCCGTTCAGATTACGCCATTACCCGCATCAGGATTATCGGTTCTACTTGCCGATTGAAATTGACATCGACCTAACCGCCTGCATGTTCCGTTATGCCGGCCCCCTGTCGTCCTCAAGAAACCAATGACTTGCATCAAGCAAGACTCGATTGTCCCGCCTGACAGCCAACCTGTTCACCCAGATCAATGTTTAGCCGCCACCCTGGGATTACACTTGCACTGTTCGTGATGCCATCAGCATAACCGGGTTACCCATCGCACTGGCTTCACGCTCACACGAGTACAGACACAACAGGCTTAATAGCCGTTGTTGAAAGTTACCCTGTGGCCCAAAATACATTAAGAGCCCGATATCGTCCCGATCAACACGACGAAGTACAGGACTCCTAGTCAAATCTGGCAAGTTAGAAGCATATAGTTGCCCGATGGCTGAGTTAGTTGGCGTGGAGGTTTAACATGAATAATGCCACTCACAGCGCCCCGCCGATCAAGCTGTTGCTGGTCGATACGCTCGGGGAGCATTATAACTTTGGTGCGCGCATGGGCTGCCACCAGCGTGGTTGGGACCTGCTGCGTATCGATAGCGGCGAAGCACTGGTCACCAGCTTACGCGATAATCGCTATAACGCGGTGGTTATGGCCCCTTCGATGCGTGTGGATGTTGACCAGGCGATGCTGCGTAAAGTCATGGAGTCGCAACCGGGGGCTGTGCGTGTGATGATGCCCGGCATGGTCTCCAGCGATGCGCAGCTGGGACGTAGCCAGGACCTGACCCACCGAATCTATCGCAGCAATCAATCGGATGCAGAGATTGCGGTCAGTCTGGACCATCAAATAAAGCTGGCGCGGTTGCTCTATAAGCCCGCGAACAAGGCGTTTTTCCGTGCGGCGGGCAAACTTCCCGCGGCTCCCGGGGTGTACCGCGAATTAACCACGGCACTGAATAACAGCAACACCGATGCCAGCCACATCGCTGACATCGTCAGCCAGGACCCCGCGCTGGCAGCCAAGATTCTAAGCCTGGTCAACTCCGCTTATTTCGGACTCGAACGGCAAATAAGCAATATCAACCATGCGGTTTCGCTGCTGGGTGCCCGTATGATTCGCGGCCTGGCGCTCTCGGGTCATTTGGCAGACACTTATCCCCAGGGAGAGACCTGGTCAAGTTTTTCTTTTGATCGACTCAATCAACGCGCGTTACTGGTAGCCCGCCTGGCACAGAAGATCTGTAAAGAGAAAAAAATGAGTGCGGCCATGCAGGATCAGGCCTTTATGGGCGGGCTACTACATGACATCGGCATTCTCTGCATCGCCGCACAGGATCCCACCAATTACCAATCGGTGCTGGCAGCATCTGCCAGCAAGCAAGCCTCGGTCTGCATGGCCGAAAAGAAAATGCTCGGTTTTTTCCATGGCGAGATCGGTGCGCTGCTGCTGACTCAGTGGAACTTGCCGCCACAGGTGTGTGAAGCGGTTCTCCTGCACCATACTCCCCATCTGTCCGTCGACAACGAATTTACCGCCCTGACCGCCGTGCATATCGCCGATGCACTGATTCCGGCGTTAAAGACCGAATCGGGAGCCGACCTGTCGACGACGCTGTCACTCGACTATATCAAGCGCTTACAGCTGGTCGCAGATATCTCGCGCTGGAAAATAGATGCCAACCTGATGGCGCGCGTAGCAACCCACTAATCCGCGCCATAGTCTCGAAACAAGGCCAGTCATCCCAGGCAGATCCCGAATCGCCGCATAGCCCTGGTCGTCAATTGCCGCTACCATAAAGGCCTGTCTTTAACACAGGGATACCCGATGGATATCACGCTCCTGCTGACCGGTAACGAACTGATGAATGGCGATATTGTGGATTCAAACTCCGCAATGATTGCCCGGACACTGGCAACAATCGGCGCCCGGATTCAATGCAAGGTGACCGTCGGCGATGACATCCTGCTGCTGCAAAAGCAGATGGAACAGCTGAGCCGGAGCAGTGACCTGTTAGTGGTCAATGGCGGGTTGGGGCCAACCAGTGATGATCTGACCGCCGAAGCCCTGTCCCGAACCACGGGCCTGCCGCTGGCTGAACATCCGGGGGCGCTGGATCACCTGCACCGCTGGTGCGGACAACGCAATGTCCCGCTCAACGATGCCAATCGCAAACAGGCATGGCTACCCGCCGGCTGCGAACTCATACCCAACCCGGTGGGTTCTGCCGTCGGTTTTATTGTGCGACATAATGACTGCGATATCCTCTGCACTCCGGGTGTTCCCAGCGAACTGCGGGCCATGCTCAACGGCAGTATCATCGAGCGCATTGCCCGGCAAACGGGTAGTGACCAAGGCCTGCTCCTGAAACGGTTCCACACCTTCGGACTCGGCGAGTCCACGCTGCAGCAATGGGTCCGCGACCGGCTTCCTGACTGGCCAGCCAATGTCGAGTTGGGCTTCAGAGCCGGCGCACCGACGCTGGAAGTCAAATTACAGGCACATCGCGACCACGCCGAAGACCTGCAGCGCTGTGAAACGGCGCTGCGTGAGCTGATCGGCGATTATATTGTCGCTGAAGGGTCACAAAGCAGCCTGCCGGCCTCGCTAATCCAATTGCTCAGTCAGCGAGGCCAGACGCTGACCACGGCTGAATCCTGCACCGGTGGCCTGATCGCGGCACTGCTCACCGAACAGGCCGGCGCATCCGCCGTGTTTGAAGCCGGTGTTGTCGCTTATGCCAACCACATTAAGGAAAAAGTTTTGGGGGTCGATCCGGACCTGCTTGCCGAACAAGGCGCGGTCAGCGAAGCCGTCGTTCGGCAAATGGCCCTCGGCGCATTAAAAATCAGCGGTGCCGACTATGTCATTGCGGTTTCCGGTATCGCCGGACCGGACGGCGGCAGCGACGAAAAGCCGGTTGGCACCGTCTGGATCGCCTGGGGTGATCGACAGTCACTGCAAAGCTGCTGCCTGCTGCTGCCTTACCAGCGACGCCATTTCCAACTCATGACCGCAGCCACCGGTCTTGACCTGATCAGACGCATGCTGATGAATGTCCGCACGGCACCGCGCTACCTGACGGATCGCGCGCACCCGACGCTCGGCCGCTCACAAGCGCCACCGAACCGCTAAGGCAGGTAAAGCACCTGAATTTTCGGAAAAAGTAGCATGGCTATTTATGATGGCGCAGGCATAATGAGGCAATGACGAATTCCCAGAGCAAAGCGGAATACCGCCGACAGATCGAGCGTCACATTGCAGACTTTCTCGCCGAAGGAGGCGATGTCGAGCAGGTTGATAAAGGCGTTAGTGGTATCAACTCAAGTGCACCGAGCCAGGCGCCGCTGATCTTTGACAAGCCGCCCCAGGAACGCACCCCTGTTCCCGAAGCGATCGCCGCTATTGAAGCTCGCCGGCAGTCGCATCTGAAAAAGAACAGCGCCAAAGCTAAACCGCTGCGACGAAGCCCTCGCAAAATAGCGGTCTACGATGACTTCGGAGAACCGCTTCGCTGGGTCTGGTCAGATTCACCATAGACATCCTCCCCCCCCTCTGCGTGCATTAACCCCAAGATTGAACCAGCCGGCATTTTAGCTACGCCTTTACTACCCAAGGGCTACTGGACGGTCATTTGTTGCAGCGTTTACACTAAACTTGTATTGACCCGATGCCCACGGCAAACAGCGATTTGGTAAAGATTCGCGCCGGCAAGCCGATAGGCTAGTTATGTAGCGATTTGAATACAGGAGGCTGGGTGTTCTATTTATACGATCATGGCTATCAGATCCAGACGCCGGTGCGCTCGATCCTGCCCGGCAGGATGGTCGAGCAGGTCACCCAGAGCCTTGCCGCCCGCCCCACTCGTGAAGAGGGTGACACATTGGCGTTACTCGGCCAGTCGACGCCTCCCGGGGGAGGGGGAGGTGGCGCTCGCGGCAATCGTGCAAAACAAGCTTATGAAAGCACACTGAAAAGCACGCGTCGCTCCAGCGACCAACCGGACCTTACCGTCGCAAAAATCATGAGTACTCCGGTGGTCACCACCCAGGCCGGTAGCCTGATGACAGAGGCCTGGGACCTGATGGTGCACTACCAGATTAAGCACTTGCCGGTTCAGGCGGCGGATGGTCGACTGCTTGGCGTCATTACCGAACGCGATCTATTGCTGCGTAATTCTCAATACAGCCAACAAGTTCCGCTGCGCACTGATCTGACCATCGAAGGCAGTTTCAGCGCTGAATTGATTGTCGCTACGCTCGACACAACGATCAGACAGGCCGCCCTCATGCTTTTTGACCGACGCTTGTCCTGCCTGCCGATTGTTAATCGCGAAGGCCGGCTCGCCGGAATTGTCACCCTTTCCGATATGCTCCCTCTGCTAATCCATGATCACCGTTTCAACAGTTTGGCTTAACGATTTATCCACGTTCAGACCTTTCAGATCCATCCTGAGTTAACAGTCCCCAAGCCCGGGTAGATCGAAACAAGCTACTATTTGTCTCCTTAACCCAATCTCGCTGCACCAACGCTCTGGGCGTCTATACTGAGTTTTATACGAAATTGCTGCAAACGCACATCGCGGCCATGCAGCAATGCCAATGCTGAGCCTGCAACAATGGCGCCGACAATGACCGATAACAGCGCGTATTACTGCCTATGACCTGGATCACCGACTTTGAAACTCAAGGCTCAGCCAGCGTCAGACAGCAGGTTGTCTCTACATTGCCTTATAGCGACGGTTTTATCCTGATTGAAGGCGGGAACGGATGCGGTAAATCCAGCCTCAAGCACAGCCTGGAAGCTGATCTCGATGACAGCTGCAGCGTCATCAACCTCCCTTACAGCCGCCTTAATAGTGAACAGTTCTTTTCATCACTGATCTCCCATGCAGGAATACCCATCGCAGGTATGAGCGACGAGCAGGCGGTGCACCAACTGGCCGCCACCTGCCTGACACGTAGCAGGCCGCTTCGCCTGCTTATCGATGATGTGCAATTCATGCCCAGCACGACATTGATGCAGCTACTCATGCTTGGCAATCCACACAATCCAGCGCGTTGCGCCATCGGCGGGGTATGCTTTGCTCCGGAAGGATTTGGCGAGGCGTTTTCTCTTGCCTGCGTCAGCCAGGGTCAGCCCGGGTTTAGCCTGAATCTGCGCATTGCTGCGCCGACAGAAAATGAACAACGCTATTTTATTAACCAGCTGCTCGCCCAGACGCCCGCGGTTGAACTCTCAGATGAGGCCCTGCAATTCCTCATTCAATGCGCCGGGGGCTGCCTGCAAAGGCTTAAACAGCTGACCGGTGCAATCACCCTCGAAGTGACCCTGAATGGCGCCGACTCACCGTCCCCAACAACGCATGATTTAGCGCTGCCTCAGCTACGCGACCTGCTGAACCGAACCGGGCTAATTGAGGAAGATAGCGTACTTTTGAACGCCATTGCGCCCACATCCCTAACCGTATCAGCAACGGCAATGACCCCACCCGAATCAGCCGCACCAGACTCAGACATTCTGCAGCAGCTCCCGATCACTGCAGCGTTAACCAGCCATGACGAGCCGCTCCCCGGCCCGGCATCACTTGCGCCGCCGCTAACTCCCGCCCTGTCAGCGAATCCGGCGCCTCTCCCCTGTGAGCAGGAGGATTCAGGGGATATAGCGCTAACGGCAGATGGTGAGCACGCAACGTTTAAGCATGTAGGCCTTGAGCATTCAAACCTTGAGCATTCAAACCTGGCGCATTCAGACGCCGAGTATTATGGCGAGGAGCCACTAGCGGCAGACTCCGATCAGTTTGTCTTCCTGGACGATCAGGACACTGTCAGTCAGCCCGATACAAGCGCGATACCGCAACCCAATGAAATTTCAATGCTGCACGAGTCACTAGATCCCGCGGATCGAATCGCGCTGTTAAGGGAATCGTCAACCTCGAGA
>JBFGYY010000120.1:0-7589 GCA_041587095.1 Motiliproteus sp.
AGCGTACCGGACCTTGACGTTTTAGCCGACCTTATCTTATCGAAAGATAAGTATCGAATGGATGATCGTTTTGCCGCGATGCGAATGATATTCGGTGGCCACACGGATAAATACGATTACCATGTCGCGGGTTTGAACGAGGAGTTTCTGACCTATTTTCTCGATAGGGCGGGTTTTACTCAGCTTGTCAAAGTTAATCGTTTTGGCCTGTTTGATGACTCCAGTGATGCTATGTTTTACGACACACCAATCAGCCTGAATATGGTGGCAAAGAAGCCGCACCCTCAGGCACCGGAGCGGATGGCGGAAGCCACGCCAGCCAAAGCAGGGCGAAATGACCCTTGCCCCTGCGGTAGTGGCAAAAAATATAAAAAGTGCCATGGCGCCGTGGCCTGACAGGTGAAGAAAGCCTAGCGGTGCGGGCGCACAAACAGCGTGTGCAGGCTGCGCCCGAACGCGCCCTGGGCATCAAACACACGGGTGCTGACGCTGCCGATACCGCTGGTATCGATAATGGTTTTAGCGGCCATCCCAACCCAGTCTCCCTGCGGGTGGCGGTGCATGTTCAGGGTCAGGTCGACGGGGACAAAACTCCAGTGGTTCAGGTCCAGTTCGGCGCTGATACCGTTGGCGGAGTCGAGCATCAGTAACAGCGCATCGAGACCGTGGTTGGCCTGGCCTTTGATCAATTCGATTCTGGGTCGGGTCCATACCGTCGCGGGTCCTGGTCGCGCAAAATGCCCCTGGGTGAAGCGCCATTCGAGCGCGTGAGCATAGGGGAAATAATCGATACCCGGGAAAAAAGCCTGTTCCTGAGGGGCGGGCAGTTCCGGCACGTTATAGTCATCGGCGACCGGTTCGACACAGCCTGCTTGCTGTTCCAGCCGCCATGCCGTCGCGATTAATACCGGCTTGCCTTTGCAGGTCATCTGCGCCTGCAGAAGCTCGATACGTTTACCGGGGCGGATCACTTCCACCGTGATTTCACAGGTTTCGACGGGGACGGGGCCGAGGATTTCGGCGCTGATTCTGGCGATGGTCAAATTGTGCGCGCTGGGATAGGTGCGCAGCGCGTGGGCGATCAAGGCGATCGGCGGGCCGCCGTGCTGCGCGGCCGAAGACCAGGGGCCGATGGTGGCTTCTGTGGGCTGATAGGTCCGGTTTCCCAGGTCGATATAGAAAGAATCCGGCAGTTGAAACGTCTCCATGTCTATCCCCTTTGTGCGTGATCGACGCGCTGGCTATGCAATTGGCGCGGGCTGAGGGCGCTATTGGTCGATATGCGGCGGGTCCGGGTCGTCGTCCCAGCCAGCCTCAGGCCGTGGCAATGTGGCCAGTAAGTCCTGCAGTGATTGCTCATAGGCTTGCAGCAGCGGCAGCCAGTCAGGGGCCGCGCCGCCGCTGTGCTGCCGGATGAGCCGGTGACTGTTGCGTTCGGTCGCCAGTGCCAGCTGTACCGCATGATGGGGCGTCATCAGATAATGTACCCCCGCCATCAGGTCGTCCTCGATCTCCGAATCGCGGAAGGTCCGGACGATGGGCATGTTAGCCGGATTTAGCTGGCAAAGGTGCTGTTGTTGCAGCTGCGCCAGTTGTTGAAACGTGGCGGCAACGGGTTCGTTCAGGTGCTGGGCCATCAGGTCACCCAGCTCCCTGTATCCTTGAGCGCTGATCTGCTTCAGTGTCAGAGTGAAATCGAGAGCGGTGTCGGCGGTCTGGGGCATAGGGTTTCCTGAATCACCGCCGGCTGTCAGGTTAGGCGTTGTCGCTGGCGGATTTTGCGGGCTTTTGCAGGCTGCTCAGGCACTGGGCCTTGGCACTTTGCACTTCGTTAAGCAGCTCGTCGATATCGCGCCGGTTCTGCAACAGACGCTCCTCGTGTTGTTCCAGCAATTTGAACCAGTGCTGTAACTGTGAATCTTCACCGGTACCGGAATCGTAAATATCGAACAGTTCACGGGTTTCGGCCAATGAAAAACCGACGCGCTTTCCGCGCAGGATCAGCATTAAGCGCACCCGATCACGTTTACTGTAAGCGCGGCGGTATTTGCTGCGATCCGGGTTGAGCAGCCCTTCGGATTCGTACAGACGAATCGCCCGGGGCGAAATTTCAAACTCATTGGACAGTTCGGTAATGGAGTAACTTTTTTCGTCAGACATCGATTCCGCAACGTGTTGTGGCTTTGGGTTAAGAATACCGTTTTGCTGCCCTGCTGTGAATGTTGTCACAGGATTGATCGCTGCCGCGCCGTGGCCATTTGCGTCGCTCAGACAGAATGCGCTTTGGCTAGGTCGCGCTGCAGATAGCTTGCTGTTTAAACAGCTTGTTCTTTAACTATCTCGCTCTTTAAACATCTCGCTCTTTAAATATATTGCCCCGCATCGACCCGAATCACTTCGCCGGTAATCATGCGCGCGGCATCGGACAGCAGAAACAGCACCGCGTTGGCGATATCTTCCGGCAGGGCGAGGTCGGGCAGCACCGCTTCGGCATGCGCCTTGTCGATGATTTCCGGCGGCAGCTGGCGCGCCATGTCGGTCATCACCATGCCGGGGGCGATGGCGTTGACGGTAATGTTTTTGCGTCCCAGTTCCCGGGCCGTGGTCTTGGTCAGGCCGATCAGGCCGGCTTTGGCTGCGCTGTAGTTAGCCTGACCGAACTTGCCGCGCATGCCGTTGATGGAGGTGATATTGACGATCCGTCCTGTGCCAGCCTTGCTCATTAGCGGGGCCATGGCGCGGATCATATGGAAGGCGCCACCGAGATTGATATCCAGTACCGATCGCCACTCTTCATCGCTCATTTTCATCAGGCTGCGATCGCGGGTGATGCCGGCATTGTTAACCAGCAGGGTGCTGTTGGCCGGCAGGCGGGTTACGGCAGCGTTAACGGCACAGGGGTCGGCAATATCGACCCGATGATAGGTAAAACGCGGGTCCAGTGCGTCCGGTGCCTGAGTCACATCGAACAGGTGTACGTCGGCGCCATGCAGGGCGAGCTTCTCGGCGATTGCACGGCCGATGCCGCGTGTTCCGCCGGTCACCACGGCCGTTTTACCGTGCAGGACCAAGTGTGCACTACCACCGGTTTGCTCAGGCAGTGCATCGGGCGTCGTTTGTGTGGAAACGGGCGTACTGGACATGGCGTATCCTCAGTCGGTTATCGGACGGGTCAGCGAAAGCCGTTGCGCGGGGCGAAAGCCGCAACCCAGCAGAAAGCGGCTGAGGCTGAAATTATCCCAGGGTACTTCGGTGCGAACCGACTCGACCCGCAACCCCTTAAGATTGGTGATCAGTTGCCCGACCAGCGCCTGTCCGATCCCTTCGCCCTGACTGGCCGGATCGACACCGAGCGTATCGATGACCGCTTCGGGGCCGGTCTGGCCAAATTCGCCGTAATCGACCCGCGCCATCACATAGCCTGCCAGTGTGGCCAGTCCGTCACCGATGGGATCGCCTCGGTCAGCCACCAGCGAGACGCGAACGCCACTTTCATCGATTGCCTGGGTGACGATGCGCTGGTAGTAGGCAATACGATCGCTGCCCGTGATGTGGCGGTCGATCTGACTGAGTCGGCCGGTATCATCGCGGCGCAGGGAGCGGATCTGGACCGGGTCGCGGGACAGGTCGGAGTTATTATCCTCGCTTTCGAGCGAAGGCGAATGCAGGGCGCTGGTATCCAGTTCAAGAACGGTTTTGGCGGCCAGCTGAAAGCCTGCATCCGAGAAGAAACGCAGCAGGTCGGGTTGATTCCACTTGACCACCGATTGCAGTTCTTTGCCGCCCCGGGTGTTTATTGCATCGATCAGTGCGCCGAACAGCGCCTGTCCGATACCCTGGCGCTGATGGTTGCGGTCGACACCGATGGCATCCAGCACGGCGCTGGTGCTGCTGTCCCCAAATTCGCCGGCCTGCAGATGGCAGGAGACAAAACCGGCAACCTCGCCCTGGGATTCGGCGATCAGGGAGATAAAGGTTGCGGGTGATGCCTGCTGGGCTTTAAGACGCTTAGCAAAGAAATCCTGCCGGGCGCAGTCGCAGAACTGCGCATCCAGCGCCACCACGGTGGCGAGATCCTGCGCCGTAACGGGCCGGATCGTGATGTTGTTCTCGGTCATGATTACAGTCCTGTCTCGAGGCGAATTAGCCGTGCATGCGGTCGTATTTGGCCTGCAGCTGCTCCGGGTTTTCACTGTGATTGGGGTCCACGATGATGCATTCCGCCGGGCAGACCAGCTGGCATTGCGGCTCGTCGTGGGCGCCGACGCATTCGGTACAGTTGTCCGGATCGATCACGTAGAGGACGCCATCGCCTTCGGAAATCGCGTCGTTGGGGCATTCCAGCAGGCAGACGTCGCAAGCGGTGCAGTCATCGTTAATGAGTAAGGCCATGGGGTTTCTCCCTGTTATTATTTTGGTGGACGGCGCCCGGTGAATTTTCGTATGGCGACATCCCGGTCAGTACGTTATCGCTCGGCTCAGGATGCCTGCTCCAGCTCGGCCTTCTGCAGTTTTTCATGGCGGAAAGCCCCCCACAGCGCAGCTCCGATGGCCCCGGCGTAGGCGGAATCGGGGTGGTTGCGCGCTTCCAGTTTCAGCTTCATCTTTACCAGCGATTCGTTGAGGGCATCGACCATGCCGCTGTCCAGCGCCAGGCCGCCGGTGCAGAGGCAGATGCCGTCGGTGGCTTTGATGACCCGCAACAGCTTGGCCAGACGGCCCGCCATGGACAGGTGGATCCCCTTGAGGATATTGGGTGCAGAAATTCCGCGCGAAACCATGTTGATGACGTCGGTTTCGGCCAGTACCGCGCAGATACTGGACACCACTTCGGGGTTATCGGCTTGCTTGGACAGGGTGCCTATTTCGTCCTGAGCGATGCCCAGATAACGGGAAATGTTTTCCAGAAACTGGCCGGATCCGGACGCGCACTGGCTGGTCATACGGTAGTTGAGGACCTTGCCCTGATGATTGGTCTTGACGGCCCGGCCGTGCAGCGCGCCCATATCGAGTACCGAAGTGACCTCGGGGTCGAGGTAAAGGGCACCGCGGGCATGGGTGGTCATGGAGTAAAAGTGGCCGGTACGGAAGTCGATACTTTCACCGTCGCCGGTGGTGGCGCAGTAAGTCACGTCGCCGCGGGTCAGGCCGTTTTCCGCCAGTAGCTCATCGTAGGCCTGCTCGGCCAGTTTCAGCGGGTCGCGCTGCCGGATACGGTCGTTGCGCTTGGCCAGCCAGGTCGTCTCGCCGTTTTCGTGTTTGAACAGCACCGTTTTGACGGCGCCGGTTCCTAAGTCGATGCCTGCAGTAATCATGCTCTTTCCTCCACAGCCCGGCGAGCGAATTCGGCTGCGCCCAACGCGCCGGTAAAAATCGAATCCGGGTCGATGTTGATGGTGATATCGCCGTAGTTTTCCTGAACCAGCAATCGCAACTCTTTGACGGCGGCTTCGTTTTTTGCCACGCCGCCGGTAAAGGTCAGCTCGTTATCCACCCCCCCGGAACGGGACAGGATCGACATGGAACGCAGGATGATGGCGCGGTGCAGGCCGGCCATGATGTCTTCGCGCTTCTCCCCCAGCGCCAGTCGGTCGCGCAGTTCGGCGCCGGCAAAGACGGTGCAGGTTGAGTTGATGGAGACCTGCTTGGTGGACTTCATCGCCATCGGTCCCAGCTCGTGCAGCCCCAGCTGCATCTCGTCGGCGATATAGCCCAGATAGCGGCCGCAACCGGCGGCGCAGCGGTCGTTCATCTGGAAGTTGACGACGATGCCCTGCTCATCGACCTGGATACCTTTGGTATCCTGACCGCCGATATCCAGCACGGTACGGGTATTGGGGTACATCAGGTGCGCGCCCAGGCCGTGGCAGAGGATCTCCGAGCGGATATGTTCCTTGGGGAACGGCAGACGGGCGCGGCCGTAGCCGGTACCGACCACGTAGGTCTCGTCCAGCTCGATATCCAGCGCGCCGCGCAGGGCGTTGTCCATCTTTTCGAAGTCAGCGGCTGGCACTTCGCCGGCGCTTTGCAGGCTGGCCAGCGCCTTGATAAACGTCGCATCCATATCCAGGCGCGGCGGGATATTTTCCACCTCGATAATCGATTTATCGTAGATATTGACCAGGGTATCCGGGTTCACCCCATGGGGCTTGGCGCAAGCGTCGGAGATTTCCATGTATTCGCTGCCGGCCAGGTCACGGAAGAAATCCGATTTGCGTTCGGCGCCGGGAGCGAACAGCTCCTTGAGTTTGTTCCGCAAACCGGCGAAGGTATCGTTTAACGCCGAACTCAGAGACGCGATACTGTCGGCGTAATGACCATCGCTGCCTTTCTCCTGGCAGAGTTTTTCCAGGTTGCCCAGCTGCTCCATAAACAGGTCGAGGCGGAAGTGGCGCTCCAGATTGTCGAGCAGGTCGTCCATCTGCAGTTCCAGGCTCCCCATCTTCTCCAGTGCCTGGCGGGTTAGTGTCAGGCGGGCACTGATCAGCGCCTCGGTCTTGGCCACCAGTGCTGCCGTGTCGTAATTGGAGCGGGAGTTGGTGATACCCTGGCCCAGTGCTTTGCCGGTCTCATCCATGACCACCGATTTGGTGGTGGTCGACCCCAGGTCTATTCCGATAAAACATTTCATAGCAAACTCCTCCTCAGCGTCCGCTGGCGATCATGTTGCCCTGACGGCGTTGCTCGATCATCTGGAAGTAACTCTCCAAACGGTTCTTGACGTTGGCCGCCGAGAAGTAACGCGGATCAACCAGATCTGTCTCGATAAAGGCACCCGGTTTCCCGGTGCGTTTCTCGATCTCCTGCATCATCATCAGCTGGCCGGCCGAGAAGCTGTTGCAGCTTTTGATCGAGTTGATCAGCAGGCCGTCGGCTTCGTAGTCATTGATGTATTTCTCGAGCATGTCGACGCGCTTGGGGAGATTGCGGTTGGTGTAGCAACCCAGGCAGTAGTCGGCCAGCGATTCCAGCGGGTTGTCCGCATCGTGGCGAAAGCCCTGATCGTAGACGCCACCGACCTTGGTGTAAGTACTCGCTACTACCACGGCGCCTTCATCATGGAACATCTTCCAGAACTCACGGAAATTGGTCCAGTTCGGCGGGCCTTCGACAACCAGGCGGTAGCGTTCTTTGCTGATGGCGCCCTCGGGGGTGACCGGCCCCTGACCGTTTTTGATACGTTGTTCGATCTCCTGGCGCAGCACTTTGTAGTATTCCACCGCTTGCTGGGTGCCGCGGAAGGCGGTAAAGATCGGTCCCAGGTAGTAGATGGCGCCGAAGTAGGCATCGATCGGGCTGGGCTTGTTTTTGGCGCTTTCCAATACCCAGACCAGATCGTCCTCGGCCTTGGCTGAACGGCGCATATTCTCACGCAGCTTATCGATATCGAACTTATTGCCGCTGACCCGTTCCAGCGCCGGAATCACCTCTTCCTTGAGCTGCTTGACCACGAAGTCGCGCATGTTCTGGGTGATTTCGCCGTCGCCTTGATAGGGGACCTGCAGCATCACTGTTTCGCACTGGTACTCCTGGCGCAGCAGCTCGAACCACTTCATAAAGGTGAAACAGCCGGTGTAGGAGAGCAGCAG
>JBFGYY010000121.1:0-7589 GCA_041587095.1 Motiliproteus sp.
ATTCCGCCGAGACCTCTATTACCGGCTGGCGCAGGTGACGCTGGAACTGCCGGCGCTGAAGGCGCGCTCTATGGATGTGCCGCTGCTGGCGAACGCGATGCTGGCCCAGGCGGCTGCGGCGTTCGATAAACCGGTGCACGGGTTCACGGAGGAGGCGTTGGCCTGTCTGCTCGGTTATGAGTGGCCAGGCAACGTGCGTGAATTGCAGAACGAAGTGCAGCGCATGCTGGTGTTTGCCCAAACCGACACGCTCGGCGCGGAACTGATTTCGCCGCATATACTGCGCGCCGGTGCCTGTGTCGGTGCGGATCAACAGTCGTCCCACCTGCAGGTCTTTGCGGCCAGGCAGGGCACCCTGAAAGAACGGGTAGCCCTGCTCGAAGCATCGGTGTTACGCGAGACCCTGATACGCCATTGCTGGAACAAGAGTCAGGCGGCCGAAGAGCTTGGGCTGTCCCGCGTCGGCCTGCGCAGTAAGCTGGAACGCTACGGTCTGGTGCCGGGGGGAGCTTCAGGTAGCGCCGCGCCGGGTCACACCGGCGCTGGCAAAGGGAGCGACTAATGCTGATTGGCGCCGAGCAGTTTCACGGTTGCGCGGGACGATGAGTGCTTTATCCGTTGGCTGTCACCTGCGAGTAACCGGGCAGGTACAGGGGGTGGGGTTTCGCCCGTTTGTGTATAACCTGGCGACGGGGCTGGGGCTGACGGGGCAGGTCTACAACGACGCGGCTGGCGTGGGCATCGACTTGCGGGGCGCGCCGGATGCACTGGAATCCTTTATACAGCAGTTGCAGCACTCGCCCCCGCCCATGGCCCTGATCGATTCGCTCCGGCGTCGCCCGCTTAGCGTGGCGGTCAGCAGCGATACCTTTTCCATACTGCCCAGTGGCGGTGGTGCTGTGCGGGTGCAGGTCACCCCCGATGCGGCCGTTTGCCCCGCTTGCCTGGATGAAATGCTCGACCCGTCGGATCGGCGCTACCGGTATCCGTTTATCAATTGTACCCACTGCGGCCCCCGTTACAGCATTATTCGTCGCCTGCCCTATGACCGTCCGAACACCAGCATGGCCGCTTTTACGCTGTGTGCTCCCTGCGCGGCGGAATACCGTGATCCGCTGGATCGGCGCTTTCATGCCCAGCCAACCGCCTGCGCCGCATGCGGCCCCAAGCTGACCCTGTGCGATCACCGTGGCCAATCCCTGCCCGGTGACCCGGTAATCGAGACCCTGCGGCGCTTACAGCAGGGACAGATTATGGCGATCAAAGGTGTGGGCGGTTTTCATCTGGTCTGCGATGCCCGCAATCCGGCAGCGGTGGCAACGCTGCGGCAACGCAAGCGGCGCGGCGAGAAGCCTTTCGCGGTCATGGGGGCCAACCTGGCTTCGCTGGGCGAGTGGGTCACCCTCAATGAGCATCGCACCCGCAGTCTGCAGGGAATGGACGCACCGGTTGTACTCTGCCCATGGCGCAGCGACCTCCCGGCGGATCCGCTGGCGGGCGTGGCCCCCGGGCTGAACTGGTGCGGGGTGATGTTGCCCCATACGCCATTGCACTACCTGCTGTTTCATGCGGCGGCGGGCCAGCCGGCGACCCGTGACTGGCTAAAACAGCCTCAATCGCTGCTGTTGGTGATGACCAGCGGCAACCGGCGCGGCGAGCCTTTGGTCACCGATAATGAGCAGGCGTTACAAAAACTGGGGCCGATGGTCGATGCCCTATTGCTGCATGACCGGACGATTCATACCCGGTGCGATGATTCTGTGGTGAACGGCGTCGGTGTGGCACCGGCTCTGATCCGTCGTGCCAGAGGGTTGTCGCCTCAGGCGATACCGTTGGCCCAGGCTGGACCGTCGGTACTGGCTTGTGGTGCGTATTTCAAGAACAGCATCTGCCTGACCCGGGACGATCGGGCGTATGTCTCACCCTATATCGGCGATCTGGATAACGCTGCTTGCTGCCGCAATCTGGAGCAGACGGTGGAGCATCTGTGTGACTTGTTGCAGATCGAACCCGAGATCGTCGCTCACGATCTGCATGAGGATTTTTACAGCACGCGCTTTGCCCGTGAGTTTGCCGATGCAAAAGGGTTGGTGTTGCAGGCCGTTCAGCACCATCAGGCGCATATCGCGGCGGTGCTCGCCGAGCAGCGCTTGCAGGGCCCCGTGTTGGGGCTGGCCCTGGATGGTTTGGGGCTGGGCAGCGATGGCGCGCTTTGGGGCGGCGAGTTGCTGCGGGTCGAGGGAGCTGAGTCGGCACGGCTGGCGCATCTGACACCGCTGCCGCTGCCGGGGGGAGACAGCGCGGCGCGGGAACCCTGGCGGATGGCAGCGGGGGCCTTGCACCAAATGGGGCGGGGCGGGGAGATCATCAGCCGCTTTGCCGGTCAGCCGGGCGCGGATATGCTGCAACAGATGCTGGCGCGTAACCTGAACTGTCCGTCCAGCAGCAGTGCCGGGCGCTTGTTTGACGCCGCTGCGGGCTTGTTGGGACAGGTGCCGGTCGCCGGATTCGAGGCACAGGCGGCGATGCGCCTTGAAAGTCTGGCCCTGCACGAGGCTGAACCCATTGAAGCACCACAGATGCTGGTCGATGCGGCAGGCAATCTGGATCCGCTGCCGTTGTTGGCGCGCTTGCTGGAGATCGACGATCCTCGCTACGGCGCGGCGCTGTTTCATAGTCAGCTACTGCAGGGTCTGGAACAGTGGGTGGTGCAGCATGCCGAACGTACGGGGCTAAAGCAGGTGGTGCTGGCAGGCGGCTGTTTTCTGAATCAGCGCTTAGCCGACGGTTTAGCGGCCCGTTTGCAAGGTCGCGGCTTGCAGGTCTACCGGGCCCGTTTGCTACCCTGTAATGACAGTGGTATCAGCCTGGGGCAGGCGTGGGTGGCGTTACAGGCTGACGCCAGGGCCCGGTAGTCGAAGGCTGAACAGTTTCGAACTGTTCCTAGGTGTTCCGGCACTGGAAATGAGAGCAATCAATGCGTTCCTACCAGGGATGCGTAAAGAGGGTTTGCGGTATGTGTTTGGCGATCCCGGTACGGGTGGATGAAATTATCGATGCAGAGACCGCGCAGGCCAATATTGGCGGCGTACGTAAATCGATCAATGTGGCACTGATCGAAGATCTGGCCGTAGGCGACTATGTGATTTTGCATGTCGGTTATGCCCTGAACAAGATCGACCCCGAGGAGGCGGAAAAGACCCTGCAACTGTTTGCAGAGCTGGATGAGGCCGCCCAGCGTGAAGCGCTGGAGGCGGCGCAGTGATTAACGGGGGTTTACAGGGCAGAGCCGCATTGGACGTCAGGCCGATGCGAGCCACAGCCGTCGCGCACCCGGGTAGACGTGCAACAGAGGATAAGTGCTGGCAATGAAATATGTTGATGAATTCCGTGATGGCCGAATGGCGCGCGCGATCGCAACCCAGATCGGTTTAGAAGCCCGCAGCGACCGGCAATACAATCTGATGGAATTCTGCGGCGGGCATACCCATGCCATTTTTCGTTACGGTATTCCCGACCTGTTGCCCGATAACGTGCGCATGATTCACGGTCCCGGTTGCCCGGTCTGTGTGTTGCCGATCAGCCGATTGGATGCGGCGATCGAACTGGCGCAGAACCCGGAGGTTATTCTCTGCTCCTACGGCGATATGCTGCGGGTACCGGGGTCGCGCAAGATGAGCTTGCTTAAGGCGCGTGCACAGGGCGGTGATGTGCGTATGGTGTATTCGTGTCTGGATGCGCTGGCCATCGCCCGTGATAACCCGCAGCGGCAGGTGGTGTTTTTCGCCATCGGTTTTGAGACCACCACGCCACCTACGGCGCTGGTGATCCAGCAGGCCGAAAAGCTTGGCCTCAGCAACTTTTCGGTATTTTGTAATCACGTGCTGACCCCCGCCGCCATCAGTCATATTCTCGAATCCCCCGAGGTTCGCGATCTGGGCGTATTGCCGCTGGATGGTTTTATCGGACCGGCGCACGTTAGCACCGTTATCGGCTCCCAGCCCTATGACTATTTTGCCGAGGAGTACCAGAAACCGGTGGTGATCGCCGGCTTTGAACCGCTGGATGTCTTGCAGGCGATCCGGATGCTGGTGCGGCAGTTGAATGAAGGTCGTGCCGATGTCGAAAATGAGTTCTCCCGCGCCGTGACCCCCGCAGGCAATGCCCGGGCGAAACAGAAAGTTGCCGAGGTGTTTGAATTACGGCGCCGCTTCGAATGGCGCGGACTGGGGGTTGTTCCTTACAGTGCGCTGAAGATCAAAGCCCGCTACGCGGCTTTCGATGCCGAACAGCGCTTCAGTTTTACGGCGCGCAGCACGCGGGAAAACAAGGCTTGCGAATGCGGCGCTATTTTGCGCGGTGTAAAGACCCCCCGCGATTGCAAGCTGTTCGGCACCACCTGTACGCCGGAGAATCCGCTCGGCTCCTGCATGGTTTCGTCGGAAGGGGCTTGCGCGGCGTACTACAGTTTCGGGCGTTACAGGGCTGATCGACACAGCTCACCGGCATCCGCCTCCGTTATCGCCAGCGATGCAAACAACTAGTCAGCGACACGTAATCAATCGAGAGACAACGATGACAACAACACGGCGCCGCACGGGCGGCCTGAATTTTGAGACCGGCTGTGTGGAGATGGTCCACGGCAGCGGCGGTAAGGCGATGGCGCAGTTGATCGATGAGCTGTTTCTCGCTGAGTTTTCCAACCCCTGGCTGGAGCAGCTCAATGATCAGGCGCTGTTTCAGCTGCCAGCGGGCCGCGTCGTGATGGCGACCGACAGTCACGTGATCTCGCCGCTGTTTTTTGCCGGCGGGGATATTGGCAGTTTGTCGGTACATGGCACGGTTAACGATGTCGCCATGGCCGGGGCAAAGGCCTGTTACCTGGCGGCGGGTTTTATTCTTGAAGAGGGCTACCCGCTGGCGGATCTGCGCCGCATCGTGCGGTCTATGGCCAAGGCCGCCGAAGCGGCCGGTGTACCGATTGTGACCGGTGACACCAAGGTGGTCGAGCGCGGTAAGGGCGATGGGGTCTTTATTACCACAACGGGGGTTGGGGTCGTACCCGAAGGGCGTGTGCTGGGTGCAGAAGGTAACGGCTTATCCGGCGATCGGGTCCGGCCCGGCGATAAGATTCTGCTATCGGGGACGTTGGGTGACCACGGTGTGGCCATTATGTCGCAGCGGGAAAACCTGACGTTTGAGACCAGCATTGAATCGGACAGCCAGGCATTGAACGATCTGGTGGAAACGATGGTGACGGCGGTACCGCAGATTAACTGCCTACGCGACCCGACCCGTGGCGGTCTGGCGACAACCCTGAATGAGATTGCCGGTCAGTCCGGAGTGGGTATGCAGATATTTGAAACGGCGATTCCGTTGCGCGAGCAGGTACGGGCCGCCTGTGAATTTCTGGGGCTGGATCCGTTGTATGTAGCCAACGAAGGCAAGCTGGTGGCATTTTGTCCCCCCGCGCAGGCCGAAGCGCTGCTGGCGGTGATGCACTCGCATCCGAAGGGGCGGGATGCGGCGATCATTGGCGACGTGGTCGAGGATGATCACGGATTTGTGCAGATGGAAACGGCTTTCGGCGGCAACCGCATGGTGGATTACATCAACGGCGAGCAGCTGCCGCGAATTTGCTAATCATTCTTTACCGGCGCCCGGCGTCGATTTATGCGGGCCAATGAGATCAAAAAGCCATGCGGATACTGTTCCTGACTCACAGCTTTAACTCCCTTAGCCAGCGTTTGTTTATTGAGCTGACACAGCGCGGCCACGAGGTTTCCATCGAGCTGGATATCAATGACGCGATGGCTGAACAGGCTGTGGCGCTATTTGACCCTGAACTGATCGTTGCGCCGTTCTTGAAACGGGCGATTCCCGAGTCCATCTGGCGTCAACACCGCTGCATCGTGATCCACCCCGGTATTAAAGGTGATCGTGGTCCCGCCGCACTGGACCGGGCCATACTGCGGGGCGAAACGCGCTGGGGCGTGACCTGTCTGCAAGCCGCGGCGCAGATGGATGCCGGGGATATCTGGGCCAGTGTTGAGTTTCCGATGCGGGCAGCCAGTAAAGGCAGTCTGTATCGCCAGGAAGTGACCGAAGCCGCCTTGACGGGGTTGCTGCTGACCCTGGAGCGAATCGAGGCCGGTGTGCAGCCGGAGCCCCTGGATTACCAGCGCGATGATATTCGGGGGCAGTGGTACGGGCCGTTGGCGCAAACCGAGCGCCAGATCGATTGGCAGCGGGACAATACCGATACTGTGCTACGTAAAATCCGCGCTGCCGACGGGGTACCTGGTGTACGCGATCAGCTGGCCGGTCTGGACTGCTACCTGTATAACGCGCATGCCGAAAGGGGGATGCGCGGTGAACCCGGGGCGCTGTTGGCGCAGCGCGATGGTGCCGTTTGCTGTGCCACTCACGATGGTGCGGTGTGGATCACCCATCTGCGTGCTGCGGCGCCGGGCCCCGATGGCTTCGATTTCAAGCTGCCGGCGGTGCAGGTGCTGGGCGCGCGCGCAGAAGGTGTGCCGGAGAGCCCGTTGGCGCTGGACGCCTGTCCGGAAACGGCAACCTGGCAGGAGATTCGCTATCGCGAAGCCGATGGGGTCGGGTATCTGGCCTTCGACTTTTATAACGGAGCCATGGATAGCGCGCAATGCCTGCGCCTGCGCGATGCGGTAGAGTTTGCTAAACAACGCCCTGTGCGGGTGCTGGTGTTGCAGGGCGGTGAAGATTTTTGGAGTAACGGCATACACCTGAATCAGATCGAGGCCGCCAACAGTGCTGCGGATGAGTCCTGGCGTAACATCAATGCGATGAACGATCTGTGCCTGTCGCTGATCAACAACCTCGATCAGCTGGTTATTGCGGCGATGCAGGGCAATGCCGGGGCGGGCGGGGTGTTTATGGCGCTGGCTGCCGATCAGGTACTGGCGCGTGAAGGTATCGTGTTGAATCCGCATTATAAATCGATGGGGAATTTGTACGGCTCTGAGTATTGGACCTATCTGTTGCCGCGGCGTGTGGGGGAAGAGCAGGCACGTTTTCTGACCGCTAACCGGCTGCCGATCGGCGCGTCGCAAGGGAAGGCACTGGGTTTGCTGGATGACTGCTTTGGTGCAGACCCCGCCTCATTTATGCACGCCGTCAGCGCTCGGGCTGCTGCCCTGGCCGCTGACCCAAACCTGAGCGATCGCTTGCAAGCCAAGCGTCAGCAGCGCAGCCGTGATGAAGCGGTGAAGCCACTGGCAGCATACCGGGAGGAGGAGCTGGCGCGGATGACGCTGAATTTTTACGGTTTTGATCCCAGCTATCACGTGGCGCGCTATCACTTTGTCGAGAAAATGCCCAAGGCTCGCACCCCGGCCTATCTGGCCAAGCATCGCCGCCTGACTACAGTAGTGACATAATCAACGGTTGTTAATTGGAGATTCTCTCGTTATAACTAATGCTATATGTCAAATTTTTGCGTTGAACGGGACGGGTCAGCATCCGTTCTCAGTAACAGTTGTCAGCAATATTTTTCAGTAACGGTAGTTAGTAACAGCAGTCAGTGACAGCAGTCAGTAATAGAAGTCAGC
>JBFGYY010000122.1:0-7578 GCA_041587095.1 Motiliproteus sp.
AACGGCATGGTGGGGCATCAGTTTATCGACTCACTATTAGCCAGCGAGCAGGGCGATCATTTCGATATTGTTACCTTTAGCGAGGAACCCCGGGTCGCTTATGACCGGATGCACCTGACTGACTTTTTTAAGACCCGTAGCGCGGAGCCGCTGGCAATGACGACCCTGGAGAAATACCAAAGCCAGGGGGTCACTGTGCATCTGGAAGACAAAGTTGTCGCCATCGACTGCGCAGCCAAAACCGTAACCTCGGCCAAAGGCCAGACCCTGAGCTATGACAAACTGGTGCTGGCCACCGGTTCGTTTCCGTTTGTGCCCCCGATCGAAGGCAACGACCGCAGCAACTGCTTCGTCTACCGTACTATCGAAGATCTGGAAGCGATCACCGCGGCAGCTGAACGCGGCGCAAAGATCGGTACGGTCGTCGGCGGCGGCCTGCTCGGACTGGAAGCGGCCAAGGCGATCAAAGACCTGGGACTCGAAGCACATGTGGTCGAATTCGCCCCCCGCCTGATGGCGGTGCAGGTGGATGACGGCGGCGGTAAAGTGCTGAAAGACAAAATTGCCGACCTGGGCGTGGGTGTTCACCTGTCCAAGGCCACCAGCCGTATTGTCGCGGGCGAGCAATGCGAACACCGTATGGAGTTCGCCGACGGCGAAGCGCTGGAGACCGATCTGGTGATCTTCTCGGCGGGCATCCGTCCACAGGACGAACTGGCCCGCAGCTCGGGCATCGCCATTGGCGAACGGGGCGGCATCGTCATCAACAACGAGTGCCAGACCTCTGACAAGGATATCTACGCCATCGGCGAATGCGCGCTCTGGAGCGGCCGCATCTTCGGCCTGGTCGCACCGGGCTACGCCATGGCCAAGGTCGCCGCCAGCCATGTTGCCGGCGGTGAACAGTGCCTGACCTTTGACGGCGCCGACATGAGTACCAAACTGAAGCTGATGGGGGTCGATGTCGCCTCTATCGGTGATGCCCAGGGCGCGACACCCGGTGCCCAGATCTACACCTACTACAACCAGCCCGAAGAGGTTTACAAGAAGATCGTTGTCAGCCCCGACAACAAACTGCTTCTGGGCGCCGTACTGGTGGGCGATGCCGAGGACTACGGCACCCTGCTGCAGTACATGCTGAATGAGATCGCCCTGCCGGAGTTCCCCGAGGCACTGATCCTGCCGAGTCGTAACGACGACGGCCAGACCGGTCTCGGCGTGGCGGCACTGCCGGAAACCGCGCAGATCTGTTCCTGCCATGATATATCCAAAGGCGATATTCGCGCTGCCATCGGTGCCGGTTGCTGCTCGGTGGGCGATATCAAGGGCCACACCAAGGCGGGAACCGGTTGCGGGGGCTGTGTGCCGCTGCTGACCAATCTGGTTAATCACGAACTGGAAGAACTGGGCGTCGAAGTCAGCCGCGATATCTGCGAGCACTTCCCCCACACCCGCCAGGAGCTCTACCACTTGGTGCGGGTGGGCAAGATCCAAAGCTTCGATGAACTGCTGGACAAGCACGGCAGCGGCCACGGCTGCGAGATCTGCAAGCCTGCCGCCGCCAACATTCTGGCCAGCTGCTGGAACGATTACGTGCTGGACGATAAACATATCGGACTGCAGGACACCAACGATATCTACCTCGGCAATATGCAGAAAGACGGCACCTACTCGGTGGTACCGCGAATCGCCGGTGGCGAGATCACCCCGGACAAGCTGATCGTACTGGGCGAAGTCGCCAAAGAATACGGCCTCTACACCAAGATCACCGGTGGCCAGCGGGTCGATCTGTTCGGTGCCCAATTGCATCAGCTGCCGCCGATCTGGAAGCGTCTGGTGGACGCCGGTTTCGAAACCGGACACGCCTACGGTAAGTCCCTGCGCACCGTAAAGTCCTGTGTCGGCAGCACCTGGTGCCGCTATGGCGTCGATGATTCCGTCGGTTTGGCGATTGAACTGGAAAACCGCTACAAAGGGCTGCGCTCGCCGCACAAGATAAAATTTGCCGTGTCGGGTTGTACCCGCGAGTGTGCCGAAGCGCAATCCAAGGATATCGGCGTCATCGCCACCGAGAACGGCTGGAATCTGTATGTATGCGGTAACGGCGGCATGAAGCCCCGTCACGGCGACCTGTTCGCCACCGATCTGGATAAAGACACCCTGATAAAAACCCTCGACCGGCTGCTGATGTTTTATGTGCGCACCGCCGATCGCCTGCAGCGCACCTCGGTCTGGATGGACAACCTTGAAGGCGGTCTCAGCTACCTGCAGCAGGTCATTATTGACGACAGCCTGGGACTCAACGAGGAGCTCGAGGCCGAGATGGCACTCAATATCGGCAACTACCAGTGCGAGTGGGCCACCACCCTCAACGACCCGGAGAAGCTCAAGCGTTTCAGCCACTTTATCAACTCGGACGCCACCGACACCAACGTCATCTTTGTCACGGAGCGCGAACAGATCCGTCCCGCCTTCGACGATGAAAAAAGCAACCTGATCGCCAAAGCGAGCTGAGAGGAATCATAGACATGAACTGGACCCCTATTTGTAAACTCAGCGAAATCGCCCCCAACACCGGCGTTTGTGCCCTGATAAAAGAGCAGCAAGTCGCAATATTTCGCCAGGCCCGTACCGACAAGCTATTTGCCATCGGCAACTATGATCCGGCGGGCAAGGCCAATGTTCTCTCCCGTGGGCTGCTAGCCCAGCTTGGGGAGGTAACATCCGTTGCCTCCCCCCTTTACAAGCACCACTTCTGCCTGGAGTCCGGTCGCTGCCTCGAAGATGAGGCACTCAGCGTGCCGGTGTTTCAGGTACGGTTGAACGATAACCAGGTGGAGGTCGCCGCCTGAGTGTCAAACGGTGCGCAGTGCACCCGGGGATTGAGCTGAAAGCTAACGATCATCGTCTTAACCCCCGGGCGTCCGCGCCCGTGCCACCACAGGTCGCGTAGCCATGAAAAAACCTCACCTCGTCATTATCGGCAATGGCATGGCCGGCATTCGCACGCTGGAAGAGCTGCTCAGCGCGGCACCGGATTATTACCAGATCACGGTGATCGGCAAGGAGCCATTCGGTAGCTATAACCGCATCATGCTGTCGCCGGTGCTGGCCGGTGAAACCACGCTGGACGAGATTCTGATCCACGACCGCCCCTGGTACGAGGCACAGGGAATCACCCTGCTGGCCGGCGACGAATTTGAAGCACTGCATATCGATCGATCACGCAGCCTGATCGAATGCCGTAACGGCCAGCGTATTGCGTATGATCGCCTGCTGATCGCCACCGGTTCGGATCCGGTCATGCTGCCACTGGCGGGATTAGAAACCCCGGTAAAGGGTGTTCTGGGCTTTCGTGGTATCCGCGATGTCGAGCAGATGCAGCAGGTTGCGACCCGGGGCGGTGCCGCCGTGGTTATCGGCGCCGGATTGCTGGGACTGGAAGCCGCGCACGGTCTGAAAAAACTCGGTATGGACGTGACGGTTATCCACCGCGCCGACCGGATACTCAACCGACAGCTGGACCCTGAAGCTTCCCGGTTGTTGCAGCGAGAGCTTGAAAGCCGCGGCATCCGCTTCCTGCTCGGGGTCAACAGCCAGCGCGTGCACAGCGAGGCCGGACGGGTCACTGCCCTGGAGCTGCGAAACGGCAGCCGGCTGCCGGCACAACTGCTGATCATGGCGACCGGTATCACCCCCAATATCAGCCTCGCCCGGACCAGCGGATTGGAATGCGGGCGCGGTATTCGGGTCAACGACTGTTTACAGACCTTCGACCCGAAGATCTACGCCGTCGGCGAATGCGTCGAGCACCGCGCCACCACCTTCGGTCTGGTGGAGCCGCTGTTTGAGCAAGCCAGAGTGTGTGCCAACCATCTGGCAGCCCACGGTGTAGCCAGTTACCGCTACCTGAAGCCCGCCACCCGATTAAAAGTATCAGGGATCAACCTCTATTCCATGGGCGACTTTGACCGGCAAGCCGATCACTACACAGACAATGGCCACCTTGTGCAGCTGATCCATTATCGGGACGAAAGCCAGGGCGTCTACAAAAAACTGGTCATCGCGGCAAACCGCCTGATTGGCGCCGTGCTTTATGGCGATACCGCGGATGGACCCTGGTACCACGAGCTGATGCGCGATGACATCGATATCACCCCTTACCGTGACGGACTCATTTTCGGCCGCCCGCCCGTCGCACCGGCTGCGGGCAACGCGACACACGCCGTGACAGGAAATACTTATGAATAGCCAAGCAACCGCCCTGAACCAGGCACCCGAGATCTTTACGCCAGCGACAAAAACCACCTGCACGCAGACCACCTGCCCTTACTGCGGCACCGGTTGCGGCGTCACGGTGCAACAAGACGATGCATCGGCACCGGGGCTGATCAGCGCACTGCGCCTCAGCGGCGACAGCAGTCATCCGACCAACCGCGGTAAACTCTGCTCCAAGGGTAACAACCTGATCGAAACTCTGGACCCCAAGGCCCGCCTGCTGCATCCCGAACTGAACGGCCGACAGGTCAGCTGGGAGCACGCGCTGGACAGTGCCGCGAGCCAGATCCGCGCCATCATAGACGAGCACGGTCCCGATGCCGTTGCCATCTACTGCTCCGGGCAACTGCTGACCGAAGACTACTATGTCGCCAATAAACTGATGAAAGGCTTTATCGGCTCGGCCAATATCGACACCAACTCGCGGCTCTGCATGTCATCGGCCGTCGCCGGTCATAAACGTGCGTTCGGTGCCGATACGGTACCGGGCTGCTACGAGGATCTGGATCAGGCGCAGCTGGTCGTTCTGACCGGTTCCAATATGGCCTGGTGCCACCCGATCCTGTTTCAGCGTATCCGGGCGGCGAAAGAGGCCGATCCCAAGCGCCGTCTGGTGGTGATCGACCCGCGCCGCACCGCGACCTGCGACCCCGCCGATCTGCACCTGCCGCTCAAACCGGGCAGCGACGCCACCCTGTTTAATGGTTTACTGGTGTACCTGGCCGACCACGTCAAACTCGATTACGACTTCCTCGAGGATCACACCGAAGGCTTCGCCGCCACACTGGCCGAGGCGCGTCGCAGCGCGGGAGATATCGCCACCGTAGCCCGGATCTGTGCACTCGATCCGGAGGATGTCACGACCTTCTACCGCTGGTTTATGGATTCCCCCCAAGCGATGACCTGCTTCAGCCAGGGGATCAACCAATCCTCCAGCGGTACCGACAAGGTTAACGCCATTCTCAACCTGCATCTGGCCACCGGCCGGATCGGCAAGCCCGGCATGGGGCCGTTTTCGATCACCGGCCAACCCAACGCCATGGGCGGTCGGGAAGTCGGCGGACTCGCCAATCAACTGGCGGCTCACCTCGAACTCGAGAATGCCGCACACCGCGACCTGGTAGGACGCTTCTGGGGCAGCAACACCATCGCCGCCAAGCCCGGCTACAAGGCGGTCGACCTGTTCCGCGCCATCGAAGAGGGCAAGGTCAAGGCCGTATGGATCATGGCCACTAACCCCGTGGACAGCCTGCCCGATGCCGACCGGGTCCGGGCCGCACTGGCTCAGTGCGAACTGGTGATGCTGTCCGACTGCATGGCAGAAACCGATACCGCTCCCTATGCCCATATTCGTCTGCCCGCCACCGGCTGGGGCGAACGCGACGGCACCGTCACCAACGCCGAACGCTGCATCTCCCGCCAGCGGGCCATACTGCCCGCCAGTGGCGAAGCCCGTCCCGACTGGTGGGCCATCTGCCAGATCGGTCAACGCCTCGGCTTTAGTGAGGCCTTTAATTTTCAGGGGGCGTGGGAAATTTTTCGTGAGCACGCCCGCCTATCCGCCTTTGAAAACAACGCCGAAGGCATTCGCCGTGATTTCGACCTGTCGGCTCTGAGCGAAATAGACGCCGCCGGTTACGCCGCCCTGCAACCCACGCAATGGCCCATCAGCACTTCCCGGCCCGCAGGAACAGCGCGTCTGTTCGGCGACGGCCAGTTTTTCACCCCCAATGGCAAGGCGCGCCTGCTGCCGATCACTCCCCGCGCACCGCATAACAGTCCCGATGCCACCCACCCGCTGGTACTGAACACCGGACGGATCCGCGACCAGTGGCACACCATGACCCGCACCGGACTTAGCCCGCGCCTCTCCTCGCACCTGCCGGAGCCTTTCGTCGAGATCCACCCGGATGAAGCCACGCGCCGCAACCTATCAGCGGACAGCATCGCACGCATCGAAAGCCGCTGGGGCGCCATGCTGGCCCGGGTGCATATCACCGACACCATAGGCTGTGGACAACTGTTCGTCCCCATGCACTGGACCTCGCAGTACGCCAGTCTGGGTCGCATGGGGCCACTGGTCAATCCCGTGGTCGACCCTCTGTCAGGACAGCCGGAAAGCAAACAGACCCCGGTGCAACTCACCCCTTTCAGTGCCCGCTGGTATGGTTTTTTACTCACACGCCAGCGTCTCACCACCCACTGCGATTATCAGGTGCGCGCCACCGGCGACAGCTTCCAGCGTTATGAACTTGCCGACAGCAACCCCGTCGGCGACTGGCCGGCGCAGGCACGGCAGTGGATAAGCGGGAACGGCGAATGGCTTGAGTACAGCGACCCGGCCCAGGGCAGTTACCGTACCGCGCTGATCAGTGAGGGGCGTCTTGAAGCGGTTCTGGTGGTTGGCGCCAGCCCGCAACTGCCCGAACGCGAATGGCTGGGCAGCCTGTTCAATCAACCGGCACTGGATGAAGCCGATCGACGCAGCCTGCTCAGTGCCCGGCCGCCGTCGGGTGCAGCCAGCGCCGGCCCCATCGTCTGCGCCTGTTTCGGCGTCGGACGTAACACCATCCTTGACGCCATCGACGCTCAGGCGCTGGATTCGGTAGAGGCAGTAGGTTGTGCACTCAAGGCCGGCACCAATTGCGGTTCCTGTATCCCGGAGATCAAGCAACTGTTATGAGATAGGTGCGGCGGCAGTCGATGAGTTGGCTAAGCTCGCCACATTGACTTGCAGGGTGACAGGTCATCGGCACGTTGACGCCATGTGCGTCAAACGACCCGCGCTGTCACCATATGCCATGAATAAAAACCCAATTGGGTGGCTTGGGCTATTGACAGCCAGAATTTTATTCACAAAGCAATAAAGCCAATGGATTGCGTATTAACAAATATCACAAACGTATCGAACATCAACAACACCACCCTAACTCATTGAATAATAAGAGCTAAGAAGATTTGTGCAGATTTTAATCGATCTGGCCAGTCGCCCTTAGCACGCGGGGTACAGCCGCTTACCCAAAAAGACTGCACAGCGTTATCCACAGAATCTGTAGATAACGCTTTACGCCCTCCACAGGGCTGCATACGCCTGCCTTCGCCCGCGACCTAGGGCGAATGCTGTCACCTGAACACAACGTGAGTCACACCCGCCGCGAGCCACTAAGACTCTGCCGTCATGGCATGAACGGATACTGAGATTATTCACCTGCTTATATATCCGCGTTATCGAGCGAAATATACCGTTACCTAAGGTATGATTCTCAGCCGGCCCATCGGGCACCACCGCATACCATCCCC
>JBFGYY010000123.1:0-7568 GCA_041587095.1 Motiliproteus sp.
CAATGAAACCAAACCCTTTCTCGTCGTTAAACCACTTGACCGTTCCAGTCTGCTTGTTAGACATATTCTTTATTTCTCATAGTAGTAAGTAGAGAGCCAGCGAGCCAAACGCCTCGAAACCAGCCCGGATTAAACATGTAAAGGCCAAAAGCAATTCTGTTCAAAGCCACTCTTGGCTCCAGCAAAAAAACGTACAGCACAGCCATTTACATGAGATATACCCTACAGAACACAAGGTTCGGTTGCAATAGCCCGAATGCTCTTTTAGTCGACACATGTAAGAGGCAATTTACGAACCCTGTTCCTCAGGTCATGCTCATTAAATATAGACGATTCTGCAATAAACACAGCGGTTACATTACGTCCTGTACAGCATCGGATGCTGCTGATATACAAACAGATTCAGGGGTTCTCTGAAAGCACTGAACCCAGGCGATTCTCGCTGCCTTTGCCTCGTAGTATTCCCAGTAGTTGAATGGCACCTTGCTCCGGGGTGCCGTCATTTTCTATCTGGAACCCCGCCCCATTTGATGAGCATTGAAATTGACTGTTTCGCTGCATGCGTGCAGCGATCTGTTCAGCAGTTTCCCGGCCACGCAGTTGCAAGCGGGAGGTCAGCACCGATGGGGGTACATTCACCCAGATTGGTACCAAACGATGATGATAGGCTGCCTGAGCTTGCGGAAGGTGTTGCCGCGACCCATTCACCAGTACATTTACCCCTTTATCCAGCCAGAAATCGATCTCGGTTCCGATAGCGTAATGCTGTCCATTCGCACGCCACTGCATAGCAAAGGCACCAAGCCGACTACGCGCGTCGAACTCTTCGTGACTGAGCCAGATATGATTTTCACCGACCAGTTCCGGGGCGCGGGTAATATAGCGGTGTGCGACCCAACAACAATCGTCGGCCTGAAGCTGCGCGCGGCAACTACGTAACAGGCTGTCTTTGCCTGAGCCCGATGCACCGACAAGATAAAAAATACGACTCTCACCCCTGCCCATCTGCTGGCCCTTTCAGCTCAACCGTATTGCCATCGGGATCAATTATATATATCGACGGGCCGAACCCGGTCGCGCCATAACGCCTCGAAAGCTCACCATATTCAACTCCCTGCGCATCCAGATATTTCTGTAACTCGGCGATATCTAACGCCGCTACCTGCAAGCAAAAGTGATCCATATTAGCCGTCGATGCCGTCCTCTTCCCCGCCGCCGGCACCAAATCGATCAGGCTGTTTCCCGCACGAAGCTGGACAAGACCGATTTCAGCAACCGTCCTCTCTTCCCGGCAGCCCAACAGCCCACAATAAAATGCCGTGCTGCGTTCAATATCCGCAACGCGCAATACAACATGATCAAGCCCCACAATATTCAACGACACTGAGCCACCTCACATCCCGCACATACCACCTCCGCCCGGGCAACCGCCACCGGAGGCACAGGGAGGAACCTGCGGATTTTTCAGACTACGACTCTGCACGACCTGACCGCCATTAGCCAAGCGTTCCACTGGTGATTCGAGGGGCGTAGCGCCTGGCTGAACCCCCAATGCACGACAAAGCTCGCCCCAGCTATCAATCGTCTCGCTCATAGCGTGGCGAACTTCATAAACGTCCCCCGTTGCACTGCAACGATAATCGTAGGTAGGCATTATTAACCCTCTCACTCAATCAAACCGATATAAGGCTATATTACGATAAAGCAGTTTCAGGCGGTAATCCCCCAGAAAAATAGCGCCGTTCAATCAGACTACAGGTTTATATTTATAAGCAGGTGTTTGTGATGTCGCATGCGTGCTATGGCCTTATGCAGGGACGGCCACTATTATCTTACTGGAAAGCGACTAAATAAGGTTTAATCACAAGCGGGTAAACATTACCGGAACAGCATTCGGGGATTCGACCTGACGTCCCCGCCTCACCTAAGAACACGTTTCTTGAGCAAGGATTAATTACGGTCTCCCATCCCATCTCACACAGGAATCCATATGAGCTGCCTATTTTGCAAGATTGTTAACAAAGAGATCCCCGCCGATATCGTTTATGAAGATGAAAACGTCCTGGCGTTTCGCGATATCAATCCCCAGGCCCCTACCCACCTGCTGGTCATCCCTAAAACACACATCGCCACACTCAACGACATTCAACCTGAAGATTGTCAGCAGGTCGGTCAACTGCAAATGACTGCCGCCAAGCTGGCGGCGAAATTTGGCTTTGCCGACAATGGGTTTCGCACTGTGATGAACTGCAATGAACACGGGGGCCAGACGGTCTACCACATTCACCTGCACGTTCTCGGCGGTAAAGCGATGGGTTGGCCACCCTATACCGACACACTCAAAACAGCGATTGATTGATCCTTATCATGGTACTCACGCTTCGTTAGCCTATTATACCTACCAGACAATGCGGCATCGCACCATCAGCCTGAACGGCACTTAAGGAGGCGATGCCAATCTCATCCATCAACAGGAAGCGCACGAAAGCGACCCTTTCTTGCCTCACGTCAGCGGCCATCCGCTGCTGCCCTGAACTCATTGCCAGCAGGTATCACCATGGTTTTGGATAAAACACCTCCTCAGCATAACCAGCTAGAATTCTTCGTAGAACAGGCAACTCAGACCCCACCCGTTCGCACCGCTGTCATTCACCCTGTCGACCCAAACAGTCTGCACGGCGCTGTAGAGGCTGCTCACAACAACCTGATTCAACCGGTGCTTGTCGGCCCAACCCACAAGATACGCGCGATAGCCGAAGATGAAGATCTGGATATCCGCGACTTCGAAATTATCGACAGCCAGCACAGCCATGAATCAGCCGAAAAAGCGGTAACCCTCGCCCGTCAGTGTGACGTTCAGGTTTTGATGAAAGGGGGAATATCGACCGACGAGCTGCTCCGTGCTGTGGTGCACAAGACCATGGGAGTTCGAACCGAGCGCCGCCTAAGCCATATGTTTATGCTGGATGTTCCCAATTATCATAAACCGCTACTGATTACCGACGCGGCAATCAATATCGTTCCCGACCTGAACGCCAAGCGCGACATCGTGCAAAACGCGATCTATTTCGCACACGCGATCGGCATTGCCCAGCCCAAAGTCGCTATCCTGGCTGCCGTAGAGAAAGTCAAAGCCAATATGATGTCCACCATCGATGCCGCTGCGTTGTGCAAGATGGCCGATCGGGGTCAGATTTTAGGCGGCATTCTGGATGGCCCTCTAGCCTTCGATAACGCAATTTCTCTGCAAGCAGCCCGTGACAAACACATCACTTCACCAGTATCCGGTGAAGCCGACATTTTGCTGGCGCCCGATCTTGAAGCCGCCAACATGATTGCCAAACAGCTGATATACCTCGCGGATGCCAAGTCGGCCGGCATTGTGCTTGGTGCACGCGTTCCCATCGTTCTGACCAGCCGCGCGGAAAAAACACTGGGACGCCTCGCCTCCTGTGCGCTTGCAGCACTGATGGTAACTCACGGCGAGAAAACAGGCGTTCTGTAGCGATACATTACAGACCGGCTAAACAGTCCGGCCAACACGATAAACCGAGATTTAACCGCGGTAACTACGAGATTAGTATGAATACCATCTTTACCATTAACGGCGGCTCCTCCAGCCTGAAGTGCGCGCTATATCGCACAAACGGCCTTAAGCCAGAGCTGCTTTATAGTTTTAAACTGGCAAACATCCTATCCAACGCACGTGCAAAAATCAGCGATGCTAATGGCAACCTGATCAGCGAAGTTGAGCCTGATTTCTCCGAAATCGATCGTGATGCCCGCCACCAGGCTTGCCTGAATCTGGTCTTTGACTGGATTAGCACCAATGCACCCGATGCAACCATCCAGGCTATCAGCCATCGCGTCGTGCACGGCGGGGGCGAATTCAGCGAACCCGTGCGTGTCACTGACGACATTCTCGAAAAGCTACGCGCGTATATTCCACTGGCCCCTCTTCACCAACCTTACAACTTACGGCTTATCGAAGCATGTCAGGACTTACTGCCCGACGTTGCTCAGGTTGCCTGTTTCGACACCATGTTCCACAGCTCAATGCCCACGGAAGAGCGTAACTACGCCTTGCCGCGCAAATTAACCGCCGAAGGCATTCGCCGCTACGGTTTCCACGGTCTTTCCTACGAATTTATTCAGCGCCGTCTGACTGATATCGGCGCAGCCAGTGCCGCACAAGGCACCATCGTTGCTCACCTTGGCGCCGGGGCCAGCATGTGCGCAATTCGTGACGGTAAAAGCCGCGCCTCGACAATGGGGTTCACGGCGGTGGATGGCCTGCCGATGGGCAGCCGAACAGGGTGTATTGACCCCGGCGTACTGCTCTATCTGATGCGCCACCACCAGATGGATGCTGACCAGATTGAGACCTTACTGTACAAAGAGAGCGGCTGGCTGGGTGTTTCAGGTATCAGTAGCGACATGCAGGAACTGCTCAATTCCGATAGCAGCGAAGCTCAGGAGGCCGTAGAGCTATTTACCTATCGTGCCTCACGGGAGATTGGTAGCCTCAGCGCCGCGATACAAGGTGTTGAACAACTGGTTTTCACCGGCGGTGTGGGCGAGAACAGTGCGGTGATTCGATCGCTGATCTGCCGCCGTTGCGCATGGCTTGGTGTCGAGATCGACGAACAAGCCAACCAGGCCAACAACGCTATTATCAGTAGTCCGCAAAGCCGCGTAACCGTTCGCGTTATCGCTACCGATGAAGAAGCGATGCTGGCGCTACACGGCAGCGAGCTTACTCAGTAAAAGGCTGATCAGCTCACATTGCGGGAGGCGCATGGCAGCCTCCCGTTCCTCCCGCAGCCCCCTCGCCCCTCTGCACTTACCCGGTACACGGCTCGGTATAGACCATTAATCTAGAAAAATTGACGCGGCTCAACAGTCGAGTCGATTGTCGTTGCAACGCAGCAAAGCACTGCTAACATGTCGACCATAGTATTAATTACAGGCTATACACATCGCCATTGAGCGAGCTGTCTGAAGGCATCAAATGACGATTTAAGAGGTTTATATAGAATTGATAGGCCAATTTTCTCAACAAAGCCTATCAACTTTATAGAACTTCACCTGACAGCTAATAGTTAAGCATGCAGGGCGTTCAGGTTTCAGGACAGTTGAATTCAGATTTTTATATTGAGGCAAGTAAATGAACGATCTAATGAAAGGCAAAAAAATCCTGATTGTCGGCATCGCGAACAATCAAAGCATCGCTTACGGTTGCGCCAAGAAGCTGCGTGAACAGGGTGCCGATCTGGCAATTACTTATCTGAACGCCAAGGCCGAGCGCTTTGTGCGTCCATTGGCTGAAGAGCTGGGTGCCGAGATCATTATGCCTCTGGACGTTACCCAGCAAGGCGAAATGGAAGCGGTATTCAATTCTTGCAAGGAGGTCTGGGGCAAGCTGGATGGGGTTATTCATTCTCTGGCTTTTTGCCCGCTTGAAGATCTTCATGCACCTCTGTCTGAATGCTCAAGGGACGGTTTCCTGCAGGCGATGGATGTTTCCTGTTACTCCTTTATCGAAATGGCCAGACTTGCAAAAACGATGATGCCGGACGGCGGTAACCTGATTAACTTCAGCTACCTCGGTTCCGCGATGGCCGTAAAAGACTACAATATGATGGGCATAGCCAAATCAGCCATCGAAAGCTCCACGCGTTACCTCGCTCGCGAGCTGGGCCCTCAGGGCATCATGGTAAACTGCATCTCACCTGGCACCATCGCCACCCGTGCGGCAAGCGGTATCAAGGATTTTGATATCATGCTCAAGCACAATCAGGAATACTCATGTGATGGCAAACTCCCCACCATTGATGAAGTGGGCAACGCTTGTCTGTACTTCATGTCACCGCTGTCAGAAGGCGTGACTGGTCAGATCCATTACGTAGACCACGGCGTTTGTATTGTTGGTTAACCGCCATTGATCATCGCCTCAAGGGGAGCTTTATGCTCCCATTTTGTATGGACTCCCCCGGTTTTGCAACTCCAATGACCGTTGACATGTAGGTCTAACTGCTCGCTTGTATCCGGTCTCTATATGAGTCTTCTTTTCGACTCGGACCCTGATGGAGATCCGCCCGCCAACTCCTTATTTTTTTGCCGGCCTCTAGGGCCCAGAAGCAAATCAGGTTTTGCTGGCGTCGGTACAACCCGTTATGCCATCACATCAATGTCGTTGCATTCACCTCGTTATTAACCCTTCAAACTGAGACCGGTTGATATTCCGTACCCTTGGCCAGTAAAGCCCATAATATCCGTGCATGCTTGGCCGCTAAGGCGACCACCGCCTTGTTGAACCCTCTGCGCTCTCGAACTGCTTTAACCCATTGGCTTTTCCGGTCATCCTTGTTCATCAGATAGCGCATGGCCGCTCGAGCCCCATGGATTAACAGGGTGCGAAGATAAGCGTCGCCTCGCTTGGTGATTCGACCATGCCGCGCCCGGCCTCCTGTCGACCACTGTCTGGGTACCAAACCAAGCCAGGCAGCAAACTGGCGTCCGTTCTTGAACGTGTGGATATCACCGACCGATGCAACCACAGCGGTGGCAGTGATCGGGCCGACCCCTTCGAGGGTCATCAAGCGCTTGGCATCGTCATTGGCTTTAGCCAGCGCTTCTAATTGCTTGTCATACTGGTCGATGCAGCGATCCAGTTCGCACAGCCGTTCATACTGTGTGGCGAACACTTGCCGTGCGAGCACGGGCAACTCGTTCTCCCCATCTTCCAGGATGCGTGGTAGCTGACTCCGAACGTGGCAGCGGCCTTGAGGCAGCACAACGCCGAACTCGCTCAGCAGCCCTCGGATCTGGTTGACCAGCGCGGTGCGCTCACCAACCATGAGGCTGCGGACCCGATGCACCATCAGTACGGCTTGCTGCTCTTCGGTTTTGACCGATACAAAACGCATACTGGGCCGCCCGGCCGCTTCGCAGATCGCTTCGGCATCGTTGCGGTCGTTCTTGCCACCCTTGCGGTAAGGGGTAACAAATTGCGGCGCGATCAAGCGCACCTCATGCCCCAGGGCACTGAGCTTGCGTGCCCAATGATGGGCGCTACTGCAGCTTTCGAACGCAACGATACAAGGGGGTATCTGCGTAAAGAAACGTACTAACTGACTACGTTTGAGAGACTTGCTCAGTGTCGGCTGTTCTTTTTCATCAACGCCAAAGACTTCGAAAACGTTCTTTGCCAAATCGAGGCCAATACGCATAATTTCCATGATGGGCTCCTTCTTGTTGATTGGTCGCTACAACTTCCAATCTGGCACATAGATGCCGTAGGAGGGGGAGTCCATCCCATTTTTTTGATGCGCCTGTCAAAAAATGACGTCGCCCGGCAAGGGGCGAAACTGGGGTATCGGCTCACTCTGATAAAGAGCTAAAAATGCCACTTTGTTTGCAAAGAGGTGCAGCCGAAAAAGGAGACGGAGTGTTGAGTTGTGACTAAGCTCATTATCGGTGTGGTCAGGTATCTCTTATTCCGTCCCCCCGGACGGGTTCATTCTTTACCAAGCGCGGCAAAGAACGAACCAAGAAAACGCTTTCTG
>JBFGYY010000124.1:0-7544 GCA_041587095.1 Motiliproteus sp.
CACCAAAGATGTGTTCCGGGACATGGGGCTGGCATTCATCTTTGCGCTGGTTGCGATCTTCTTCGTCCTGCGACTGCAGACCCGCTCTGCCGCGTTATCGCTCATCATCATGCTCGCCATTCCACTCACTGTCATCGGCATCATGCCCGGCTTCTGGCTGCTGAATCAGTTTGGCGAACGCACAATAGCCGGTGCTCCGGACCCGATTCTCTTCACGGCGACAGCGATGATAGGCATGATCGCGTTAGCGGGCATCGTCGTGCGCAACTCGTTAATATTGATCGAATTCATAACACAGGCCCGCGCCAGCGGCACGTCAATACCCGAGTCGCTGATTCAAGCCGGAGCCGTTCGAATGCGCCCGGTCATGCTGACCGCTGGCACAACGCTGCTCGGCAACCTGGTCATCACGCTGGACCCCGTTTTCAGCGGGCTGGCGCTGGCCATTATTTTCGGCATTATCGCCTCAACCCTGTTTACCCTGCTGGTCGTGCCGGTAGTTTATCTGCTGGTATTTGACAAACCGCACCCTGAAGGCGAGGCACCCGTCAAGCCTGACTCGCTCCGCACATCGCAAGACCCATCCACACTCACCGACCCGCAAGCCGCCAGCAACGGCAAAACGGACACCGTGACAGAAGGCGCCTGATTCATGAACATTCTCAAAAAACTGTTGCTCCCCCTCTTCGCAGTGCTGGGGCTGTTATTGACGGTAGGCTGGATGGCCGGTCTTTTCAGCGAACGTATGGCACCCGGACTGGCCGACAGCCAGCCGGCCAGCATCCAGGACACGCGCCCTGCGACAGCGATCACGCAACCGCTGCTGGAATCGGTACCGGCCACCGTACGCGCCCGGGAAACCACCGACATCTCTTCGCGAATTTTGTCCCGTATTACCAAGATCGCGGTACGTTCCGGTGACCGGGTCCGGCAGGGGCAGTTGCTGGTAACCCTCGAGCAGGCCAGCCTGCAATCGCGGGCCGCGCAAACAGCGGAACAGATCAAAGGGGTTCGGGCCCGGCTGGCAGAAGCGAGCAGCAATCTGAATCGTACCCGCGACCTGCACCAGCGAAAGCTGGTGGCCAATGCGGACCTGGAGCGCGCGCAAGCCAACTTCGACGCGCTGAGCGCCGATCTGGCATCCGCACAGCAGACCCAGCAAGAAGCACTCGCAGCGCTGAGTTACACTCGCATCGAAGCACCTATCGACGGAATCGTGGTTGACCGTTTTGCCGAGCCCGGGGACACCGCATCGCCGGGGACGCGCCTGCTCTCTATCTACAACCCCAGCACGCTGCGGATTGAGGCGCCTGTGCGTGAACATCTGGCCCTGGCCCTGACGCAGGGTCAAGAGCTCGAAGTCACGATTCCGGCGCTGAACCGTAAGCTCAAGGCCGTGCTGGAGGAACTTATTCCAAGCGCCGATACCGGATCCCGAACGTTTCTGATCAAAGCACGCATTGACGGTGACAAGCGCCTGCTACCCGGTATGTACGGCGAGTTGAAGGTACCGGCCGGCGAAGAAAAGCTGTTACTGGTTGATAGCGACCGAATCGCCCATATCGGCCAGCTCAACCTTGTTTGGGTCGCCGGAAATAACGGTATTGAACAACGATTTGTCCGCTTGGGACGCCGCTACCCGGGAGACAAAACCGCCGTACTCTCAGGCCTGCAGGAAGGAGACCTGTTACTGCCTCCGGCGATAAATTGAAGCGGCAATATGCGGTGGCAACGGCTACGGCTAAAGCTGTAGCCACAACGACAACGACAACAGGGTGATTTCGACCACGGGCTGTATCACGATTCAGCCCGCACCATAGGCTTAAAGCGGCTCGGTTCCAATCCAGTGTAATGCTGAAGCACGGAGACCTTTACCCCCGGGAGAGGCAATGCGCGCAGCCAGTAACAACGACGGGACGGCAAAGGGCTTCCGGCACGCTTGTCTCCCCCTGCGCCGGGCCGCTAACACTTCAGCTCCAGCACACCAGGCGGTTTCGCCCTAACGCCTTGGCCTGGTATAAGGCGGAATCGCACTGCTGTAACGCGTCATCAATAGAGCATGTCGCCAGATCAACCTCCGCAAGCCCCAGACTCAGGGTCAGTTGTAACGGTTCCTCACCGGCAAGGGGCATTCGCAGGGCCTGGACCGCCTCACGAATCCGTTCACCAACGGCTTCACCGGATTCAAGTCGGGTATCAGGCAGCAGCAAGGCGAACTCCTCTCCGCCAAAACGGGCCAGGGTATCCATCGGGCGGATAGAGGCCCGACAGATCTCCGCCACCTGTATTAAGGCCTGATCGCCCACGCTATGACCATAGGAATCGTTCACGCTCTTGAAATGATCGATATCCAGCATCAGCACGCAGGCCGGCGAGGCTTTACGTTTCGCTTTCGCAGCCTCCACAGCCACACGCTCCAGAAAATAGCGCCGGTTATACAACCCGGTGAGCTCATCTTCAGAGGCCAGTTGCCGTAACGTCAGAGCCTGACGCAGGAAACCTTCCAGCGACCTTGCCATATGGGCAATTTCATCTTTACCGCTAACCGGAACCAACGTATGCGCAGGTTCACTCGGCACCCTCTCCATGGCATCACTGATTAACGCTAATCGATCACCGAAACCACGAACCACCAATAACCAATGCACGAGAAATAACGCCAGGACTGCAATGACCATCAATAGAACTGTTAACCCGATGGCTTGCTTTTCCTGCGCCAGCACCTCTTCGGCCTGTTTTTGAAATCGATCAAAGATTCGCCGGGAGTAGTCACTGGACAGGCCCGACAACAGTACGACCTCCTGCTCAAGCGCTTGCTTAAATCCGGCGATAGACTGCTCTAAGCCAAGCTGTTCATTACGCATTAAAAACAACTTGCGATAGCCGCTTAATCTCAAGGCACTTATCTGCTCAGCCGATTCCTGATCAGCGCCCCCCGCGTCATTCACCCGCATAATGTTTGCCAGATTGCTCTGATAGATAGCTGAATAGCGGTCAATATCCTCTGGATTTTCCGAACGCTGGGCAAAATCGATCTGCGCCAACATCTGGACGATGATCAGGGGCAAGTCATGCGCCGTGCGGGAATCGCTCAGCTGCGCCAGATCCCGCAGCTCCTGACGCGCCTGAGAAACCATCAGATCAATCTCATCGAGCAACAACAGACGCTGCGTGGAAACCTGAAATACCAGCTGAGCCTGAGAACGAATGGCCTGACTGGTGCGGTTCAGGCTCAGAATTTTGGCATACGCCTCTTCCTGGGATAACTGAACGGTAAGTACTTCAAGACTGTCCAGTAGATCATTCGTTGTTGTAAAGGCCGCATTGAGTCGCTGCCGGTCATGACTGGTAATAAGGCGCTGAATGCGCTGATCGATGTTACGCGCCGTGACGTCCAAACGCCTGGCCGTGTTTATCTTGGGTAATGTCTGGTCAACAAAGCCCTGGGTTGATGTCAGGATCTCGGAAAAAAAATGGATCGACAGTAAACCGCCGCCGCCAAAGATCAAAGCGGCCATTAAGAATACCGCCAGGAGTTTCGAGCGGATACGGTATAACCTGAACCCTTTAATGATCAATGCTCACCACCTTTCCAGATCCGGGTATAGAAATGACGATAGCCATTGTCAGGATCAAACAGGTTTTGCGCATTGATACTGGAACGGATATTGTCACCCGTAATCAGAATAGCCGGATTCACATAACCACTCGGTTGTTCGCCGGCGAAAATGCGATTCATTTCATCGATCAGTTGCCAGCCTTGTAATAACAGAGGCTCGGGGACTGTAGCCCGTTGGTAACTTCGGTTCATAATACGCACAAAGGCGGAAGGACTGCCATCGCCCGCCGACACATTGATGGGCGCTCCATCGGGCAAACGCCCCAGCATCACCAGGGTCGATACCGCGTGGTCAAAATAGAGATCGTTGATACCCAGGCTGTATGTCCAGCGATCACCGTAGCGCGCCAGCAGTTCAGCAGCCAGGCCCGGCATTGTCCGGGATGCCTGATTTAACGCCACATCTTCGACGCTCAGCAGGGTGCAGGTCAGGCAGTTACGAATCGTATCCGCCATAATATTGGCCTTCAGCATAGCGATGGCATAGCGGCTATCCGTAAAAATAACAACACCGGCTTTGCGATTGGAATCATCAATCACAAACCGGGCGGCGCTACGGGCGACTTTGAGCGAATCGGTGGTGATATTGACCTGTAAGGGTGTGCCCGCTATTGGCCCGGGAAGCGGTCCGGCATGCCAGCCGACCACCGGGATTGCCGCTTGCTGAAACGGATAAAGATAGGGCAAATTCACCTTCGCGTCCCCGCCGCCGAAGATCAGCCCGTGCGGCTCAAGCGCCAAGGCACGGTCAAAGGTCGCTTTGCGGCTCTGCACCGTGGTGCCAACATCCAAAAAGTGCACTGTCCAACCGATTACCTCCGCAGCCTCACGCACTCCTTCAGCCACCGCAAGGACACCCGAATTTCTCAGGTCTTCTGCGATATAGACCAGCGTCCGCCTTCCCTGTGCCTTCGGGCCGTTTCGCGGTCCATCCCAGGCGATCGTCACCTTTAACGCTTCATTGGTGAGCGTATCGTCTGTTTGCTCCCCCTGCGTTGCTTGCAAACCTGCGGGAAGCAGTCCGAGAAATGTCACACTCAAGCAGAGCCGGACCCATGTTTTAAGCAGCATATAATCCACCTCCATTGTGGTTTATCGGCTGTTGCCGTGTTTCATTTTTCACCTTAAGTACACCGATCAACGCTAACGCTTACTTTTGTTCGCACTTACTTTTGTTTGCACTTACTTGTGTTCGCCCCTACTTGTATTCGCGAATAGCAGCCTCTATTTCCACGCATTCAGCGCCGCCTGGCGCACCGGGCAGCAACCGCTGCTCCAGATAATCCGAAAAATCATTTTTTGACAGCGGTTTAGCGAACAGATAGCCCTGAATATAGTCACAACCCATGTTTTTCAGCACCTGGTACTGGGCCCGGGTTTCAACCCCTTCGGCGATGACACTCAGTCCAAGCTTATGCGCCATCACCACAACGGCTTCACTTAACGCCACATCATGGGGGTCGGTAACGATATCGTCGATCAAAGACTTATCGATTTTCAGGTAATCGATATCGTACTTTTTAAGGTAAGAAAGGGTTGAATATCCGGTGCCAAAATCATCAATCGCAACCTGAATACCCATATCCCGAAAATGCAGCAATTGATCATTCGAGGATTTGTGTTCGTCCATCAGGACTCCTTCGGTGATCTCAACGACAACCCCGCCTCCCGATAAATCGATCTCCCCCAGGTACGCTGCCCAGCCCTCATGCAGCGACGCAAATTCAAACTGGATAGGTGAAACATTAATACTGATCTGGAACGCGGGATCATAGGTCTGCTGCCATAATTTAGCCTGCCTGGCCGCTTCCTTGAAAACCCAGTCACCCAGTTCAACAATTAAATTGGTTTCTTCTGCAAGGGGAATGAAGTCTGCTGGTCCGATCTGCCCCTCAACAGGATGAAACCAGCGTAACAGTGCCTCCGCTTTTACCACGCGGCCACTTTTCGCACAAACGATAGGTTGATAATAAAGCTCCAACTGATTGCCACCCATAGCCTGTCGTAACTCATTGATCAGATAGAGACGCCGCCGGGCAGAGTCCTGCATATCACGGGTGTAAAAGTTAAATTGGTCCCCTCCTGCGCTTTTTGAAGCATACAACGCCTGATCACAGTTGATCAGCAACGCTTTGCGCTCCTGGCCATCCTGCGGATACAGTGTAATGCCGATACTGGCTGAAATATTCACGAGGTCGTCAAAAACAGTATACGGTTGTGCCAGTGCTTCATTAATTTGCTGTGCGATCCGTTCGATTCGGTGCAGATCGCTAACTTCATTCAGAATCACCGCAAACTCATCCCCGCCCAGACGCGCTACGGTATCAACAGAGCGTACGCAAAGTAAGATTCGCTGCACCGCCAGTACCAATAGCCGGTCACCGGCGTGATGGCCAAGCGAGTCATTAATCTCTTTGAATTTATCCAAATCGATAATCAGCAACGCCATCGACAGGTCGGCACGCCGCGAGACTTTAATTCCCTGCCCGAGCCGATCCATAAAAAGCCGGCGATTCGGCAAACCCGACAGAGGGTCGTAATTTGCCTGCAACCACACAAGCCGCGCCAACCGGTTACTCAGCATAAACATGACAACGAACACCAACAGACCGACCAAGAACACGGCGATACCAATCTGTTTTTTTAAACTATTCAGGGGTAAGGCAAAGCTGTCTAAAGGCACCGTTGCTAACACCGTCCAACCCAACCCCTGGTTTAAGCCGATACGTGCCATAGCGGAGAAACCACCGATAATGGCCCGTTCATCCTCGTTTATAGAGGTTTCGTGCCCAACCGAACCGACAGGCAACAGGCGAATAGCGTCCAACAGCGCTGAATCGACAAAAATCTCTTGTGTTGAGAGCTTTTCATCCGTTGAGGCGATTAACTCGCCTTGCCGGTCCAGAATATGCACGTCGCCGTGATTCTGTTGAAAGTGCTGCTTCAGTTCAACCAAAATGGATGCTGGAATTGAAATTCGGGTTACGACCATCAGGACCTTAATAACATGTTTATTAGTGTCATCCGTGATTGGTGTTGCCAGTACGATGCCCCGCTCTGCCGAGCCTATATCAACAATGTCGGATACAACGACATCTCCCTGCACACCGGCAACTGCGATATTCACCAATGCTTGTGTCGCTGGAATTCGGGCGTAGATACTCTGCCCTGTATGCTTGGGATATCGGGCGCTAGCTAAGATACTTCCATCGAGATCGGTAACGCTGATATCGCTCAGGAAGGGGCTTTCCCGCTTTATTTCGCTCAGATACTGGGAAATGACCTGAGCATTGGTTGATTCAAACACATCGGCCTGCGACAAAATCTTGATGTCATACAGGCGCTCCTCATAAAAGCTATTCAGGCTGTCGGCTACCAGCAACGCTTTATCCCGCACATCGGTCGTCAGCGTCTGCGTCAGGGCACTGCTCGCTTTGCTTGTGACGATGACGTACACAGCCAGCATCGGCACCAACGCCACCAACACCGCCGCCAGGCTTAGATATCCGCTCAGTCGTTTCTCACCCTTAAAAAACTGACTGAGCAAATCTTTTATATTCGAGTTAAACATGGGCCCTCAACGACCTGATTCAACGTCGCCACCTCTCTTCACTTACAAAAAAGTGGGATTTATCAAAAACGCACCAACTATTTGATCGCGTCCCCCTTCTCATTTCAAACACAGATCAAACGCTTGCCTGGTTATAGTGCTCGATTTCAGCTGTACCGACTTCAAGCCTCAATTGATCAACAACCCGAAGCTTGCCTGGATCACCGCCAATATTAGCCGCCCTGAAAGCATAGTTATTCTTGCAGGAAATAACTATAAAAAACGGTAAGTTACCTTATGAAAAACCCGCTGAGCGAGTTCAAGACCCATGGACTACGCACCGCAAAAAAATACATGAAATACTTGCTGTTGATG
>JBFGYY010000125.1:0-7501 GCA_041587095.1 Motiliproteus sp.
GCCCGGTACTCAGCGTGCGGGCGACAATCCAGCCGCGTAACTCCACATCCTGACCGAGGAGCCCCAGTACCTGTTCGGCATCGAAATGGATCAGGTTCTTATGGCGGATCAAGACGAATAAGCGCTGGTCCAACTCCAGTTGCAGGTTGCCCCGTCCCCGTGCGGTGCGGGTCACGCGGCCGGTTACGCGCTGAAAACCCTCATGTTTAGGTAACAGTTGCGCCGCAGGCAACGCCTGATAAGCCCTTTCTCCCCAAACTCCCAGACCGTGCCGGCGGGCATATTGTTCTGCCTGGCGCAGGCAGGCGTGCTGCCCGAGGTTAGGCGGGATCGTTATCTGGAACGCCATCCCCCTGAGCAGGAGCTGCTGTTCAATGCTATGGCCCTGTTGGTTATACAGGTGCGCCAGCGTACGGCGGTAGCGATCCCGCGGCTGTTTTCCGGTCAGTAACAATACCGGGCTTTGCGCCGGCAACAGCTGCTGTAATGCCTGCCGGGCGGCCAGGGCCAGAGGTTGATGTTTACGGCCCTTTCTACCCAGCTCCGGCGCATTTATGCCCAGCAGGCGTACATGCCGACCGTCTTTCAGCACCAGCGTGTCGCCATCAATAATGTGTTGCACGTAGGCCGTCTGCGTCTTTTGTGAGCGCGGCGGGTTACAGTTATTTTGCGCCGCCGCGAAGCGGGGTTCAGTCGCGCCGGCTTCTGAAACACAGAGCAGTAACAGGCAGCCGAACAGGAGGGTTTGCCAATTCCGTAACGCTCTGATTTTTTGCCTCAGGGGCAGACAAGATGGTGTCGCAGGTGCACGGATTGCGCCGGGCTGGATGTTAGTGTTGGCGGGCCGTTGGGTGTCGGGAATCTGCATGGCCATATCTTAGTTCAAGAGAACCCCGCCTGACCGTCAAACCGGCGCGCAATGCTGTTCTTACCGAATGTCTTTCTTACAGCAGCCTTTCTTACTAAACCTTCTTGCTAAACCTTCTTACTACAGGCCTTCTTACTGCAAGCCTTCTTAATACTAGCCTTCTTCCTAGATGGCACTGGACAGCGCACCCGCAACGGGTATATTCGATGCTATGCCCCGGCGAAAAAATATGCCCCAGCGAAAAAATATGGCCTAGCGAAAAAATATGGCCTAGCGAAAAAATATGGCCTAGCGAAAATATATGCCATAACGACAAGATGAGTCATAGCGACAGTATATGACATCGACAGAAACAGACCGGGCGCGTTGCTGCAGAGGGTTTTCTGACGCGCACGGGGATGGAGGTTCAGGAATGCGCAATATACGTAGTGGTTTGCTGGTGGGTCTGCTGTTGTCTGCATGGGGGGCGCCCTCGGTTGCGGCGCCGGATTCCTTGCCGGTCATGGGGAGTGTTTCGGCGCAGCGTCTGATCGAATTGCCGACCCCGTTATCGTTACGTCTGACCCCCAGCGAAGCGATCTCCATTGATCAGGACCTGATCGACAAGCTGATTCTGGCATTGCGTGAGCAGGGCGTCGCCGTACGAGAGGGTAGTGCCAATGTGCTCTATCTGCAGCGTAACACGAACCCCAAGCCGGTTCGTGGCACTCGCACGGCCGTGACGGTCGTGGTTGAAGGAGGGAGCAGCGGTGAGTCGCGCACGCAGATCAGTGCCGTAACGACGCCAGGCGCCAAGCCGGTCACGTCAGCGGCACCCTACGGGTTCGACGGACGATTGGAGGGACCCGCCGGTGCGATCTACTGGCGCTTTAAAGTCATATCGCACGCGGCTCCGGGTGTAACGCGCCTGAGTGACTTTGAGCTGTTGCGTCAAAGCCTGGCGGTGATCGGGCAGAACGCCGAGCGGGACATTGTTGCCGCGTTGCCTGCCCAGTAGCGACTCTGAGGCGTCGTTTTCCGCGACAGGTGCGGCGACAGGTTTATGACAGGCAATAAAAAACCCCTTTCGGGGTTTTTTGTTCCGCTGCTGATTGGTGGCCATCTGTTAGGGATAAGCCGGGCGGCGGGTATGCAAAGACCGGCGGATACCCCCCGGTCTGCGAATACGTCTTACTTGCTCGCTGTACGCGAACCGAAGCGCTTGTTGAAGCGATCGATACGGCCGCCGACATCAAGAACTTTCTGCTTACCGGTGTAGAACGGGTGGCAAGCGCCACAGACGTCAATGTGCAGATCTTTGCAGATAGTGGAGCGGGTTTCGATGACATTTCCGCAGCTGCAGGTTGCCTTGACGGCGTCGTACTTAGGATGGATATCGGCTTTCATTACTCTTAACCTCAAAGGATGTTTTAATGCCGCCACCCGATCACGTGTGTCGGGCACCGCACTAAGGGTACAGGCACAGGAAACCCCTGCCCGTACAGCTAGGCGGCGAATTCTACCAGAGTCGTTTGTATAAGCAAATGGATTCAGAGGCAGCTTGGCGATGATACAATTGAATGCCGTTAATGTTCCCAGCGGCGCCAGTCCATGTCCGTGGTGGGTCAAACCTCCGATTTAGAGCTGTAACGCATGTGTCCAGACCCCGCGTCATTACATTCTGGTTTAGCATCTAAGCCCTTGATTCTGCGACTGGCGATCCCTTCGCCGCTGCGCCGTCTGTTCGATTATCTGCCGACTCCGGGTATGGCGCTGGATGGGTTACAGCCCGGTCTGCGCTTTCGGGTCTCGTTCGGTCGACGCGAGGTGATCGGTTTTTTAGTCGAGGTTTCCGGGCAGAGTGATGTGCCTGCCGGAAAATTGAAGCCCGTCCTGGCCCGGCTGGATTCCGAGCCGCTCCTGACGCCACACCTGATGGGGCTGGTGCGCTGGAGTGCAGAGTACTATCGCTACCCGCTGGGAGAAGCTCTGGCCGCATTTCTGTCGGTGGCACTGCGCAAAGGCGAGGTTGCCGAGCTGCGCCATGAGCGGCTTTGGGTTCCGGTAACCGGGGCCGACGCCGTGGATCTCGGGCGGGCGCATCGTCAGATTGCGCTGTTGGAGGTAATCGGTCGGCACCTGAACGGCATCAGTGACGACGCGTTACAGACACTGGGTTATACCGCGGGCCTGATCCGAACGCTGCACCAGCGGGGATTGATCGAGCAGATAAGCCGCGAGATTGAGCAGGTCCATCCGCATCCCGGCAATGACCTGTTGCAGGAAGCGCCGCTGGTGCTGAATGACGAACAAGCGGCGGCGGTGAATGCGGTGAACGCGACGCTGGGCCAGTTCAATGCCTTCGTATTGCAGGGCATTACCGGCAGCGGCAAGACCGAAGTCTACCTGCAGGTGATCGAAGCGGTATTGCGCCGGGGTGAGCAGGCGTTGGTGCTGGTACCCGAAATTGGCCTTACACCGCAGACCGTGGGGCGCTTTCGACGCCGTTTTCATGTGCCGGTGCTGATGCTGCACTCGGGACTCAGCGACCGGGAGCGGCTGGATAGCTGGCTGATGGCGCAGCGGGGGCATGCCGCGATCGTGATAGGAACCCGCTCAGCAATCATGACGCCGCTCATGCAGCCGGGGCTGATCGTGGTGGACGAGGAGCATGACGGCTCCTTCAAGCAACAGGAGGGCTTTCGGTATTCAGCGCGGGATCTGGCTGTGATGCGCGGCCACCGCGAAGGGGTGCCTGTTATTCTGGGCAGTGCGACCCCGGCGCTCGAGACCTTGCACAATATTACTGCAGGCCGTTACCGCTGTTTACCGTTGCGCCAGCGCGCAGGTGGCGCACAGCCCCCCAGGTTTGAGCTGCTGGATATCTGCAACGAGCATCTGGATGAAGGCCTGAGCCCGGATCTGTTGGCGGCGATGCGCCAGCATCTGCAGCGCCAAGAGCAGGTGCTGGTGTTTCTGAACCGGCGCGGGTTTGCCCCGACATTGATGTGCCACCATTGTGGCTGGCTTGCCGATTGCCCGCAGTGTGACGCGCATATGACGCTGCACCGCACGCCCCCTCATCTGCATTGTCATCACTGCGACTATCAGGCGCCGGTCTCGCCGCGCTGCGGTGAATGCGGCAGTACGGATATCAAACCGCTGGGTGTGGGAACCGAACGCAGCGAGGCCGCGTTGCAGCGTTTATTTCCCGACACGCCGGTGATTCGCATCGACCGGGACAGTACCCGACGCAAGGATGCGCTGGCGACATTGCTGGCCAGGGTCCAGCGCGGCGAGCCCTGCATTCTGCTGGGTACGCAGATGCTGGCCAAGGGCCATCACTTTCCCAAGGTGACCCTGGTTGCGATTCTGGACGCCGATGCGGGCCTGTTCAGCGCTGATTTTCGCGGTATGGAAAAAATGGCGCAGCTGATTTTTCAGGTTGCGGGCCGGGCGGGGCGCGAAGAGCAGCCGGGCAGGGTACTGATGCAGACGCACCATGCCGATCATCCGCAGCTGCACTGCCTGATTGAGCAGGGTTACGAGGCGTTTGCCGAGCAGGAACTGGCGTTGCGCCGGTCCGGGCAGCTGCCCCCTTTCAATTATCAGGCGCTGCTGCGTGCCGAAGCGGTTGCGCCGGGGCGTGCGGAAGCGTTTTTGAGCATGGCGCGTACCATGCTGGAGCGCGCGGGAGTGCACGGCGTCGCGTTGCTGGGGCCGATCCCCTCACCGATGGAGCGCCGCGCAGGCCGCTACCGGGCGCAGCTGCTGCTTAGCAGCCCCGATCGCAAGCCCTTGCAGCAGTGGTGCGGTTGGCTGGTGCAGGAGCTGGAAGGCAACCGCCTGGCTAACCGGGTCCGCTGGTCATTGGATATCGATCCGCTGGATATGTTCTAGACCCGGGATGGTCCGGATAAAGAACAGGCCAATCCGGCAGCGCAGCCTGAGAATCGCTGGCCCGGCCATTCAGCGCTGATCTTGGCGTGCCCGGTGAGTTCGCACAGAGAGAAGCCGGGATCGGACGGTTAATTTCAGCGTCCCTTGGCAAGAGCTTGCCCAGAGAGTGATAATAGTCTGCCGCGTGACTCTGGCCACGCACGCTGAATCCTCAACAGGGATTGGTAAAGGCCAGAGAGTTTAGCGCCGTCGAAGTCATTAGCGGCGGCATGTCACCCGTCAGGCAGGCCATATACACCGATGTCACACGATTTTGCCAACAAGAAACGCCCCGCCAAACCTGCGGCCAAACGGGCCAGCAAGAAGTCTTCCGCACCCGCTGCGGCTCCCAACAAAGCCTCGCGAGCGATTCCTGTCTGGAAATTGCTCACGACACTGGCAGTGGTGGGGGCGCTGGGCTGGGGGTTGTATCTTCTTGGTACGTTGCGCAGCGAGCAGGGCGCATCGCCGGCTCAGGCCGGCAAGTCGGAGCAGAGCCGCGTGGCCAAGCCCGCCCCGTCCACACCGGCGCAGGTGGTGAAAAAGCCTGAAACGACGCCGAAGGTTGCAGAGCCGCAGACGCCGGAAGGGTACAAATTTTATAAAATGCTGCCTAAGAGCGAAGTGATTCCACCCGAGATCGAAGCCTACCGTTCCACGCCCAAGTCCGCACGCAGCTACAGTAATTACCTGTTGCAGGCCGGCTCGTTCCGGGACCCGCAGGATGCCGACCGTTTGCGCGCCTCGTTGCTGTTACAGGGCATGCCCAACGTCGTGACAAGTCCGGTGACGGCATCGAGCGGAACCATCTGGTACCGGGTACGACTGGGGCCCTTTGGTAGCCGCTCGAAGCTGAATAAGGCCTACGATCAGCTGGTGCGGATGAACTTGCAGCCGTTGGAAATCAAACTCAGTAACTGACCTGCAGGCCTTGAAATCGAAGCATTCAGCACCATATCTGATGCGAATGAATGTTAGCGCGTAATATAGTCGGCGTAGCATCTGGTGCTGAAGGATCGCAAAAGCGAGGGAGCGCCAGCATCATTAATCAATTTTTCCGGATGCCCGTACCATCCATTCAGCAACCGGAGTGTCCGTCAGGCCCGGAACAGCGAAGCGTCAGACATACCGTAGCGCGATGCGACCGCCGGACACCCAGAGCAGAGTAACTGTGCATGACTACGATTGTTTCCGTTCGCCGAGATGGCAAAGTTGTTCTTGGCGGCGATGGCCAGGTATCCCTGGGTAATACTGTAATGAAGGGCAACGCCCGCAAGGTCCGGCGTCTGTACCGTGATCAGGTGATTGCGGGGTTTGCTGGCGGTACTGCCGATGCGTTTACCCTGTTTGAGCGTTTCGAAGCGCAGCTTGAAAAGCATCAGGGCCAGCTGGTTCGCTCCGCGGTAGAGTTAGCGAAAGACTGGCGTAGTGACCGGGCGTTAAGGCGCCTTGAGGCCATGCTGGTGGTGGCGAATGAAGAGGCCTCGCTGATTATCAGTGGTAACGGCGATGTGATTGAGCCGGAACAAGGGCTGATTGCGATCGGTTCCGGCGGTAATTATGCGCTGGCTTCCGCGCGTGCGCTATTGGAAAACAGTGACCTGAGTGCTAAGGACATTGTCGAGAAAAGCCTGACGATTGCCGCTGATATCTGTGTGTTTACCAATCATCAGCTGACCATCGAAGAACTGGATTGTGAAGGGCGTTAAACGTTTTCCCGCCTGCATCCTTGACCTGAATTTACCAGCGGCACCGCCCGCCCGCTGTGAGCGAGAGTAGAGTTATGTCTTATATGACCCCGAGAGAGATTGTTTCCGAGCTCGATCGCCATATCGTCGGCCAGGCCGATGCCAAACGTGCCGTTGCCATTGCACTTCGCAATCGCTGGCGCCGCATGCAGCTTGACCCTGAGCTGCGAGCCGAAATTACGCCCAAGAATATCCTGATGATCGGCCCCACCGGGGTGGGTAAAACCGAAATCGCCCGGCGTCTGGCGAAGCTGGCGAAAGCGCCGTTCCTCAAGGTAGAAGCGACCAAGTTTACCGAGGTAGGGTATGTCGGGCGTGATGTTGAGTCTATCGTGCGTGATCTGGCGGATATGGCCGTGAAGATGCTGCGCGAAGAGGAGATGGCCAAGGTCCGCCACCGTGCTGAAGACGCCGCCGAAGAACGAATCCTGGATGTGTTACTGCCCCCCGCCCGGGGCGATGATGCCAATGACGGTGGGCGCGGCGACTCGGCGGCACGGCAGGTGTTTCGCAAAAAGCTGCGTGAAGGGCAGCTTGATGACAAAGAGATCGAGATCGATCTGCGCGTCGCTCCGGCGGGGGTCGAAATCATGGCACCGCCAGGCATGGAAGAGATGACGACGCAGTTACAGAGCATGTTTTCCAACATGAGCGGTGAGCGCAAGAAAACCCGGCGCCTGAAAGTGTGCGATGCGCTGAAAATGCTCTGCGACGAAGAAGCGGCCGCGCTGGTTAAAGAAGATGATATTAAGCACCGGGCTCTGGAAGCGGTTGAGCAGAACGGCATCGTGTTTCTTGATGAGATCGACAAGGTTGCCAAGCGCGCCGACAGTGGTGGCGGGGGTGACGTGTCCCGTGAAGGGGTGCAGCGCGATCTGCTGCCACTGATTGAAGGCAGTACGGTTAGCACCAAGTACGGCATGGTCAAGACCGACCACATCCTGTTTATCGCTTCAGGCGCGTTCCA
>JBFGYY010000126.1:0-7476 GCA_041587095.1 Motiliproteus sp.
CTCTTACCGGTCGTGTCAGCCAGCTTAGCTTCCAGCGCCTTGTAGAAAGACAGGTTCAGTTCCAAAGCAGCCTTAGGATCTTTGCACTCAGACAGTGACTTGAACTGTTCCAGGCCAGCGTTCAACAGCTCAGCCATGGTGTCCTTCTGCAGAGCAGCCAGAGCTTCCAGGGCTTTTTTGTTGGTTTCGGCCAGATCCATTACAGGCTTCATCTGAGCTTTCATCTCTTCAATCATTTTGTCGTACATGGGCATCACCTCAAGGTTTTATTTTGCATCGCAACAACTGAAATCAACTTTAGCGACGGAATTATTCTCTGTCAATACGTGCTGCTGCATTGCACAATAGATTTATTCATTCCCATTATCGGTTGTTTAGCCCGCGGTTCCCCGCTCATAAAAAACTTCGATCGGCCGGTCAATTTCCGCCCGGAACAATTCCCCTAACCTATCCATTTCGTCATCTGACCAGGCTTTAGCACGCGAATCGGCAGGCACCCGTGCCAGGGTATAAGCCTGAATTTTACTAACCTGACAGCCGGACGCTAACAACTCATTCACCTGCCGGGTGTAAGCACGGTAATACTCCGTGCTAAATACCTGATTATCCCAACGAAAAAAACACGACTGCAGCACAACAGAACGCTCTGCGGAAAAGCTTTTGAGATTTGAAATCAATCGTTTATATGAAAGACGCGTACGATTAATCCGCTGCAAGGAAGTCTCGTCCCAATAATCGAGTTTGAACCAAACTTCACCGCGATTCTGGTAAAAGTCATGCCATAACGGCAGGAGGTCTGTACGCTGCAAACCGCTACCGTTGGTAAAGAGCAATAGCTTGGGTAGCGGCGTGACTGAAAATTTGGCTTGATAACGCAGCAACAGCTCGATCACCTGGGGCAACTCTTTGCAAGTCGTTGGCTCGCCGTCGCCCGCCAGCGCCAAATCCTGCAGGGGGTATCCACGGTACTCGCCCCCCTCGAGACGGACCAGCCATTCATCCAGTTCATGCTGCAGTTGCAAAACATCAAATGCCCGACCCGTTTCTTCATCCCGGTCAACCTGACAATAGACGCAATCGAAATTGCAGCCCTTATCCGGATTAGGATTGATACCGAGCGAAAGACCTCCCGAACGACGCGAGACAACAGGGTACATCAGTCGCTCGTACTCACTGAGCCGACTATGTACCTCATAGGTCAACGTTATACCGTTTTCTATCTCTTCACTCATCGACTTATGATCGTTCCTTAACGGCTTGCACCAGAATAGCTTTATAAGCACTGACCGCCTCACCTAACCCCATCATCAGCGCATCGGCGATCAGCGCATGGCCAATGGACACTTCGGCCAAATTTGGGATAGACGCCATCAAGCCAAGATTGTCCTGATTCAGATCATGACCGGCGTTCACTTCCAAGCCGGCTGACTTAGCCCGCTGCGCGGCATTGCTGAATTTTTCAAATACGACCTGCTGCTCGCAGGTGCCGTAAGCTTGCGCATAACTTTCGGTATAAAGCTCTACACGGTCAGCACCCAGCGCTGCTGCTTTTTCGAAATCCGCGTCGGCATCCATAAACAGACTGACACGGATACCCAACCCCTTTAGTTCGGCGATAATCGGTCTCAAGCGCTCCCCATCACGGGTCAGATCCCAACCATGGTCAGAGGTCAGCTGATCCAGGGCATCCGGCACCAGAGTGCACTGGTCAGGCTTGACCTGACGCACCAGCGCCAGAAAGCCGGGGTACTCCCCCAGTTCCCCTTCGAAGGGGTTTCCCTCGATATTAAACTCAACCTCCAGCGCCTCAGCCAGTTCATAAACATCGTCGGGCCGGATATGACGCATATCGGGACGGGGGTGCACGGTAATACCATCGGCGCCATGTGCAAGAGCAACAGCTGCAGCGTCCGTTACGCTGGGAATCCCTGAAAGGCGGGCGTTGCGCATCAGGGCGACTTTATTCAGATTTACGCTCAGCGCGGTCATAGTCCGGAGTCTCCGACGGATAAAGTTAGGGCCGGTATTGTAGGGGTTACGCCAGTCGATCACCAGCCGGCAAAACGCCCGGGCAATCTGGAAATTACCGGTTAACACCACCTTCCAGGCCGCTAACTTTAACCGGGAATAACCGCGCTTAACGCATGGATTTATACGAAAACAATCTGGCCCATCAAGGCGACATAAATTTACGCATCAGTACGCCTTGCTGATCAAAAATGAATTTACCAACATCGTAGCGCAGAATTTTTTTCCCATCCCCCAGTGAAAAAGGCTTCACTTCCCCGAGCAACGCCTTCACTTCGCCTTCGGTAGACACTCCAATCTGCAATGCTGACAGCTGCTGGACCGTGACCGGGTTGGCTTTAGCGACTTGCGACAAGCTATGGTCAGGGGCTATTGGGGCGCCCTTGGCAGAATCGGTGACGGGCCCTGATGAGGGCATCGCCCCTGGCGACCTTGGACCCGGCGCTTCCATACATCCCGCCAAAACCAAAACGAGCAGTGCTGAAATATATTTAAATGGACGTGGGTTCATACAACTCTCTTTACAACCGGGCCTGTAATTTCACCCGTAATGACTGAACACCGTTAGTTCAAGCCGGTCACACCGACAAAGAAAACTACTGTGGAAGGAACATTATAAGCCCTCTGGACTCTATTGGTCGCAGATCCGGGGCGGAATGTCGTTTTAGTTGCCCGTAATCAAGGAAATCGCTAATGTTTATGCCATGTATTCACGAGGTCGATCAATGACAATCTTACGCAGCTCCATTCACCGCATGGCTACGCTTATGTGCGGCTTAGTACTCGGCGCACCCGTTGTTGCGCAAACGCCCCTGACCGTAATTTATTCCGGAAATCTGGATGGGGAACTGGAACCCTGCGGCTGCTCTCTGGACAGTGATTTCGGAGGCATCCAGCGCCAGGCGACATTTATCGATAAGCAACGTGCGCAAGACGATAACCTGGTACTTATCAACAGCGGCGGGTTATTCTCGCAAGAGCTGGGTGCCGACCCCATCAAAGACGGCTTCATTCTGTCCGGGGTAAAGGCATTGAACTACGACGCCATCGGCGTGCAATGGCAGGACCTGACCCACGGGAGTGATTTTCTGACCGGCTCTGATCTGCCCTTTATCAGTGCCAACTGGAAAACCGATCAGCTCGCCACCAGCAAGACATTTACCCGCAAAGGTGTCACATTCTTTTTCAGTCAATGGCTAGACCCGCTGACGTCGCCCTACCGAACGCTGCCCGCTTTATCACCCATTCATGCAGACAGCTCGGTACTTGCCAAAGAATTAACACAGGCGGAAAACGCGGGCGCCGTGACGATACTGTCGACCAGCCTGAGTCTGGCGGACGCCCAACAACAACTGCCTCTCGAAGCGGTTGATATGCTGATTATAAAATCTGGCTATGAGCAATATGCCGAACCCCGGGATGTCGATGGCATGCTGGTACTGCAGCCAGGATCTCGCGGTCAGCGCCTGGCCAAACTGGAGTTACAGATCAGCAATAACGGCGAATTGACCGCCTGGAAGCAACAGGTATTTGAATTACCTGATCTGGTGCCCAACGCACCCCGCCTCGACGATTGGTATGCGAACTACAACCAAGCACTTAGAGAAGACTATGAACAGCGCGTTAAACTGCGTAAGGCGCAAAAACGCGATGGCAATGACTATTTGGGGGCTGAACAGTGCAAAACCTGTCACCAGGCCGCTTATGATACCTGGAGTGAAAGTGAACACGCCAAGGCTTATGACGATCTGGAGGTCGTGGGCAAAGCTTTCGACAGTCACTGCATCGGCTGCCATGTCGTAGGATTTATGCAGCCCGGAGGCTTCCTCGATATCAACATGAGCAGCCACCTAACCGCGGTTCAATGCGAGAACTGCCACGGCAATGGACGGGAGCACGCCAGCAGCGCCGGCCAAACCGCTACGTTGAATAAAGGCAAACCCAAAGAGGCGCTCTGTAGCCAGTGCCACGTAAAAGAACACAGCCCGGGTTTTAACATGGAACAATACTGGCCCAAGATCGCCCACCCTCTGGTTAAAGCTATTCCGGGCGCTTAGCGAAAACAGGAAACCAACTTAGCCTAGCGCAGTAGCTTGCCTGGGCTGTCTCGCCGCGATCGATTGGACGGGACTGCTAGCGCCGCTTGGGAGCGGCCAGTCGCACCACGCGAAACTGGCCATCTTCGGCCAAAGTCTCGATCGCCCCAAAATACCCCTGGGCGCTCCGCTCCAGGCCAATAAAGCGGTTCACCACGAACAGCGCTTGCCCATTGCCCGGCAAGCGTGCGGCAGCGGCGGCTACAAAACGTTCGGTCATCCCCCCCTCTACCGAAAACCCCTGATGAAATGGCGGGTTGCAGATAACCAGCTCAAAGGGCCCTTCGATCCCGGCGGCGCAGTCGGCGGGAACAACCTGGCCAGTAACACCGTTGGCGGAGAAATTTTGTCCGCACATGGCCACCGCCGCCGCATTATTATCGGTGGCAACCACCTCGCTTGCGCCCAGTCGCCAGGCATGCAGGGACAGGTAACCGTATCCGCAACCGATGTCCAGCACTCGGGGAGACGTGATGCCAAAACGCTGAAGCGTCTGTTCGACCTGCGCCACCAGCAGCGCGCTACCCTGGTCGATTTTCTCCCAACCAAACAGACCGGGTTTACTGTAGATCTGTAAGGACTGGTCCTCGGCGATCCTGCGTGGGCTGGCGTAATTCCGGTCATCCAGCCGGGCTTCTGTTTCAGCCTCCAGAACCAGCTCACCCAGAAAAGCTCCCTTACCCAGCTTCTGCAGAGTACCTTGTCCGAATAACTGTCGCGCCTTATCAAAATAGGTTTTAAAACCTTCGTTTTTAGCGCCAGCCAATATCAGCCGTCCGCCGGGACTGAGTCTGCCCAACGCCTGGTTGATAACGTGATGCACCACCGGTTTTTCTTTCGACACACGGTAATAGATAACATCGAGCGCCTGCGCAGAACCGAAGTCGAAATCGCTGAAGGCGACCTGCCATCCCTGCAAGCGTGCTTTTTCCTGCAGGTCGAAGCGATTGCAGATCAGCGTCAGTCCCTGGACCGGAGAAGGGAGCCCTGCACCAGACAGATTTTCGTCAAGTACCCAGACACCCTGACCCTGATGTGCGGTGATAGCGTGCCGCAACGCCTGTTCTATCTGTTCCACGCCGATCCCACGCAGTAGTAATCAATATTCAAAATCTATGCTTCTATTGTTAGTAGCTCGTTTGCGCGGACTAAAAACTGCTACGCTCCTGCGCCGTCAGCTCGCGGTACTCGCCGGGCTGAAGACCTGGATCGAGCGCAACCGACCCAATTTGCGAGCGGTGCAAAGCCACAACCCGATTACCGATGGCAGCAAACATCCGCTTCACTTGATGATAGCGCCCTTCCGTCAAGGTTACGCGGACCGAGGTCGGCGTGTCGATCTGCAACAAGGCCGGTTTGGTCAAGCTCGATTCACCATTGAGCATCAGCCCCGCCTCAAACTGATTTACAGCGTCTTCCGTTACGGGCTCAGCCAACTCGACATGGTAGACTTTCTCACAACTGCTGCGGGGTGAGGTTACCCGATGGGTCCATTGACCGTCGTCGCTAAGCAGCACCAGTCCGGTGGTATCCAGATCCAGACGACCGGCAGGATGAATTCCCTTGGGTAGCGTATCGGGTAACAGGTCAATGACCGTGGAATGTTCAACGTCACTGGTCGCACAAACGACGCCCAGAGGCTTGTGCAACATCAAATACGCCGGGCCATTCTGCAGCAGGGCTGCGTCGTCCAACGTCACCCGATCGGCTTCCGCCACTTTGCGGCCAACTTCTTTCGACACGATGCCGTCAACGGCTACCCGCCCTCTGATAATAGCTCCCCGGGCCTGGGAGCGGCTCAGACTACTGCTTTGTGAGACGAATCGGTCTAAACGCATAACGAATCCTATTAAAACTACTTTCGGCCAGCCCTTTTAAGCTCCATGAGGAAAGCAAACGAGGCCGAGTACCATTCGACGGCACTATACAACAACCCAAGCCCGAACGTTACCTACGACCAGGATTCGTCCCACGATAACCATTCTTTGCACCCGCTTGGCCTCAATCAGATTTGAAATATTCACGGGTTCCGTGCGCCGTAATCGCCTGACCAATGCGCTTAAATGCGTAGATATAGGCGGCGGCCCGCATACTGATCGCCTCCTGTTCCGCAATCTGCCAGATATTATCGAAGGCAGTAACCATCTGTTTTTCCAACTTGTCGCGCACTTCCACCAGCTCCCATGGATAGCCAGACCGGTTCTGCACCCATTCAAAATAACTCACCGTCACACCGCCTGCGTTGGCCAGTACGTCGGGGACTATCATGCAGCCCCGCGCCTCAAGTTGTGGCTCAGCTTCCGCGGTAACAGGGCCATTCGCCACTTCAACAATCACCTTCGCCTTGATACCGGCAACATTATCATGATGTATGACGCCTTCCAGCGCAGCCGGTATCAACAGATCCACATCCAGAGCCAGCAGCTCCTCATTGCTGATTTCACGGTGCTCGATCAATTGGCACACCGACTGCTGACAATATACCGCCCGAACCTGACGCGATGCCTGCTTTTCCTACCAGAGGCTCTCAATATCAAACCCCTGCTCGGAGTAGATCCCCCCCCTGGAATCACTGATAGCCACGATCCGGTACCCATCGCCGTGCAGCAGCCTGGCCACATGATAAGCGGCATTACCAAAGCCCTGAACCGCCACGCGGGTAGCCGCCGGATTCCAACGCCGCCGTTTCGCCAGAGCCGCAATACAATGGTAGGCGCCACGGCCTGTAGCCTCATCCCGCCCCTGGCTGCCTCCCAGACGAATGGGTTTGCCGGTGATCACTCCGGGGGCCCGCACACGCTTGATGGCCTCATATTCATCCATCATCCACCCCATAATGCGCGCATTGGTGTAAACGTCGGGGGCAGGAATATCCACATCGGGACCGATAAAGTCGGCCATTGCACGCACATAAGCCCGTGACAAGCGCTCCAGCTCCATCGGCGACAGATCTTTGGGATGAACCACGACGCCGCCTTTACCGCCGCCATAAGGAAGCCCGACTACTGCGCACTTAATGGTCATCCAAAGCGCCAGCGCCTGCACCTCCTCGGGGGATACCTGAGGATGAAAGCGAATGCCTCCTTTGCAGGGTCCGAGGTCATCATTGTAATGACAACGGTAGCCGGTAAAGTAGCGCATAGTTCCGTCGTCCATCCGCACCGGTAGCGACGCGGTCAGCATGGCATTGGGATGCAGTAACGACGCGATGACTTCTGTATCCACCTTCGCTTCGAGCCCTATTTGCCTGACACGCGCCAGCGCGTCGTCAAAAACATTAGCCATACAAATTCCCTCGCTGTTCTTAAGCCATAAATAACCAACAGAACGATGCCTAAAGCATAGACGCCGC
>JBFGYY010000127.1:0-7448 GCA_041587095.1 Motiliproteus sp.
CCAGGGCTGGCGGGTGTTGTGCGGTGCCGACCTGCCATTTGAAGAACCCAGAATTCACGAACTGGCCCAAAGCACCTTCAGACGCGGCTACAACCCCGCAGGCATAGCCCGCCAGTTTGCGGCGATTTTAATGGATGGTGACAGGACTCATCGTCTTGGCGCAATAAAAACACCCACCCTGGTTATCCATGGCAGTGCAGACCCCCTGATTCTTCCTCAGGCAGGACAAGCCGTTGCCAACGCGATTCCGGGGGCCCAATTCGAACTGATTGACGGTATGGGACACGATATTCCCCAGGCACGCTGGGAAAGCATTGTCGGCAAAATGCGTGCATTTATGGCAAAAGCCCAAGAGACATCGCCTTAGGAGGAAGGCCCCGGGCAGGATCCGCAGTTATACATTAAGCTTCCTTGACAGACTCCGAGGTGACCATGGACCGTATCTGGATCCCAAGCTACCAGCCCGGCGTTCCCGCCGACGTTGATACGCTGCAATACAGCTCCATCCCACAGATGCTGGAGGAATCGTTCCAGCGCTACAGCGAAAGGCCCGCCTTTACCAACATGGGGCAGACGCTGAGCTTTGCAGAGATCGATGCCCGTTCACGCCGCTTCGCCGCTTACCTGCAACACGATTTAAAGCTGAACAAAGGCGATCGAATCGCCTTGATGATGCCGAACATACTCCAATACCCTATAGCGCTGTTCGGCGCATTACGGGCCGGGCTGGTCGTTGTCAGTATCAACCCGCTTTATACCAGCCGCGAGCTCAAACACCAGCTGCAGGATTCCGGCGCCAAGGCGATGGTGATTTTTGCCAATGCCGCCCATACCCTCGAGCAGGTTATCGACCAAACCGCTGTCGAACATGTCATTGTCACCTCCATCGGCGACCTGCTGAAATTTCCCAAATCGTTGCTGGTCAACCTGGTGCTGCGCCACGTCAAAAAGATGGTACCCCGCTGGAACATTCCCCGGGCACGCAGCTTTCGGCACGCATTGAAAGCGCGTAGCGAAGGCGAGTTTCGGCCCATCGACATCACGCAAGCGGACACGGCATTTTTACAGTACACCGGTGGCACAACCGGTACCGCTAAAGGTGCGGTGCTCAGTCACGGCAATATGATTGCCAACATGGTCCAGGCGCGGGCCTGGATCAACCCGCTGGTCAAGGAAGGGCACGACATCATCATCACAGCCCTGCCGCTTTACCATATATTTTCACTGACGGCGAACTGCTTTGTATTCTCCAGCATTGGTGCCCTGAACGTTCTGATCACTAACCCACGGGACATTCCGGCTTTTATCAAGGAGCTTGGCCGCTGGCGCTTTACGGCGATTACCGGGGTCAACACCCTGTTCAACGCCCTGCTGAACAACGAGTCATTCAAAACGCTGGATTTTTCCTCGCTCACCCTGACGCTGGGAGGCGGGATGGCCGTGCAGAAGGACGTCGCCGAACGTTGGCAAAGCGTGACCGGCCACGCTCTGATCGAAGCCTATGGGCTGACTGAAACCTCACCGGCCGCATTAATGAATCCGATGTCTTTGCGTAACTACAACGGTTATATTGGCTTACCTATCAGCTCAACGCTGGTGGATATTCGCGATGATAAAAACCAGAGTCTGGCGTTAGGCGAAACGGGTGAGATCTGTATTAAAGGTCCGCAGGTGATGCAAGGCTACTGGCAACGCCCGGAGGATACCGCCGAAGTCACCACCGAAGACGGTTATTTCCGTACCGGTGATCTGGGTTTTATGACCGAACGGGGCTTCGTCAAGCTAGTCGATCGCAAGAAAGATATGATCCTCGTTTCGGGTTTTAATGTTTACCCTAATGAGATCGAGGATGTCGTCGCGGCGATTCCCGGTGTACTCGAATGCGCCGCTATTGGTATACCCGATGCAAAAAGCGGCGAAGTTCCGAAATTGTTTGTCGTGCGCAAAGACCCTGCGCTGACGCCTGAGGCCATCATTCAGCATTGTCGTGAGAACCTGACCAGCTACAAAATACCCAGGCAGATTGAGTTTCGCGATGACCTGCCCAAAACGCCTGTAGGCAAAGTTTTACGCCGAAACCTGCAATAAATTCATCAGGATGACGGCTGCCGCCAAGGCTTGTGCATTGGGGCAGCAGTCGTTGCCGCCCATAAAGCACGCCCCATAGATTATTCGCCAACACCATTGCGTATTGAACTGTTGCACGGTGCAGCACGAGCCGCATAGAGCATTTCTCCGTTCGCCTACTTGATTCCAACCGGGTGTTTAGGTCAGAATAGCCGCTGTATTCACCAAGACGTTGAAAGGAATCAACATGGGCGATGGATTGCTGACGGATCAGCTCCGGCTGATTGGTAAAAGCGCACTGTGGTTTGCAACTGCTCTTTTCTGCGGTTTTCTCTTCTTTCTTACCTTCTCCGATATTCCGCTGAGCAGTTACCGCGAGGCGAGTGATCACCTGTACCGTTCACGCGAAGACCTGCCATGGATGATGCTGCTGGGCGGGACGCTATTACTCATCACGACGGCGCTAACACTCTGGCTTAGCTGCCTCTTCATCACTCACCGGGCAGCGGGGCCCCTCTATCGCTTCTCCAGAAATCTTGAAGCAGCCTTAACTCACGGCTCTTTGCCCCGACAGGGTATTCGGCGTGGTGACCTGTTTCAGGAAGAGAGTGAACACCTGCTGCATACTGCTGATCAACTGTCCTCTTACGAACACCAACTCGTGTCGGGCTGCAGAAAACTCATTGGCGAAATTGATACTCTGACTCTCGATCCGGAGCAGCAAACGGCCGGCACCCGCTTAACCCAGGGACTGACAGACACAATAAAACAGCTCAAGAGCACCGCCTCGCGGGGGCATATTGATGCCGTTCCCCAGCATTAATCTGTCGCGCCTGTTTTGGGCGATAACCGTTGTAGCCAGTTTGCTTGCTACCCTTTCGGCTTTCAGTATGCTGCAAAAAGCTGACAGCTTTGATTCCGAGGCTTGCGGCTCCTGCCATCTGGGTAAAAATAAAGGCCAGATAAAAAGCGACCCCATTCTTATCTCCACACAGGAGACGCTGTGCGGAAGCTGCCATGGCGATGCATTAATGGCCAGCCACCCCAGTGGCATCCCTCCGTCCATGCAGGTTCCGGATGTATTCCCGCTTGACTGGAAGGGCGACATTACCTGCAGCACCTGCCATGAAACTCATAATGACAAGCACGGTGTGCTGCGGGTCACCGAGCGCGGAGAAGCGTTTTGCGGGGCTTGTCATCAGGCTGATTTTTTTACCGCGATGGCTGATGGCGGAATATCCACCATTATTTCTGGCCACCTGGATGCCAGCGGCGAACTGGAAGACCCTTTTTCGATTCAGTGCATGATCTGTCATGACGACAAAGGCGATCCGGACCAGGCGTATCCTGTCAGCGTCAACCGCGACGGCATCATCCGGCACAAGGGCAGCAGCCACCCGGTCGGCAAGTCTTATGAACTGGCGTCGACATACGGCGGGTATAAACCCATGACGGAGCTGCACAAGTCAATTGTGTTGCCAAACGGCTTGATGAGCTGCGTATCTTGCCACCAGGGCTACAGTGAAAATCACGGCGCCTTGGTATCCACGACGGCAGGATCAGGGCTCTGCTTCGAGTGTCATCAGCTCTAACAGCCGCGAAAATTATGGCGAGCAGTTCAAATACCGCGCGCAGAAAGCTACATACAGAGAATGGCCGCCTGTTTACGAGTTGGTATCAGCATTTAATATCAACGGTTAACCGCTAACGGTAGCTATCGCGCAGGATTACGCCAACGAAGGATCGACATATGCAAAACGCTGCACCACGCAAAATTAAATATATCGACCCACACCTGCAGGGCCGGCACTGGTTGTGGTTAATCGCACTGGAATTACTGGTAATCGGTGCCGCGCTTATGTATCTGTATACGGGCCTGCAACAAACACTGGAAAACAGCCTTTACTCGGTGCATACCGTTAACCGTCAGTCATTGCTCAGCGCGTTCTTTATTGTGCTCGGCAAGGTCGCATTAATTACCGTGGCCGTTAATTTGCTGCTGCTGGCTTTGGGTCATTATCTGTGGGTCCGGCGCGTAAGGGTTTTAATGCAACAGTTTCGCCACCAGCTCGATAATCTATCCCAGCTCAATTTCAAAACGCCACAAAATCAACACGCATACAACGAGGACGCACATGAATTCAGCTATCTGCTTTGGCGCTGGTCAAACCGCGAACGCCATCGCTTCGGTAACCTGATCAGCCTGATCAACGAACTGCCCGCCCCCGAAGCCCTGCACCCTGAACAACAACTCGGCATACAGAACCGATTAAGACGCGCCGTTTACGAATTTCTCCACTTTGAGCGCAGCCAGCGCCCCCGTCTGACGGGCTCCGATTAACGACTATTCGGCCGGACAGGCAGGTATCCGTACCTACCTGTCCGGCGCTCTCCTGTTTACTGGCGCAATGACGACGTTTAGGGCTTTAAAACGACCTCACAGGGCACTCGGAACATTTGCTCCCTCCTGAGCATCCCCTACTCGTGCCTGACTAACCACCCATCTGCTGATTGATAAAATCGAAAATGGCGGACTCGTTACAATAGGCCACATTAAAACGCAGCCAGCGTGACGCGGACGGGGCCGGGCTGAAAATATTTCCGGGAGCCAGGACCATCCCTTGCTGCAGTGCAAGGTGTGCCAACTCTGCTGCGTTATAACGCCCTGCAGGTAACTCCGCCCAGATAAAGAGGCCGTGCTCGGGTTCAATAAAGGGCCGCAGACCGACCCGCTCCATCTGCCGCAAGGCCACATCCCGCGCCGAATCCAAACGAGCCTGTACCCGTAACATATGCTTACGGTAGGCACCTTCAGCCAGTACATGATGAATCGCACGCTCTCCAATTTCACTGGTAGACAGATGCGTCAGCAGCTTAAGGTCCAGCAGCTCCTGCGCCAGATCACGATGACAGGCGATATAACCGACCCTGAAACTGGCGCTGATGGTTTTCGAGTAACTGCTAACATGAATCACCCGGTTTAACTGATCAAGGGCACCCAGGCGCGCGCTGGGCTTGGGGTGAAAATCGCCATAGATATCGTCATCCACGATCATCATGTCGTACTGCTGCGCCAACTGTAGCAGCCGATAGGAAACAGCCGGACTGATACAGCTCCCGGTAGGGTTGTGCAGAATACTGCTGGTGATAAACAATTTGGGACGGTGCTGGAGTATCAATGACTCCATAACATCGGTATCCGGACCGTCGGCTTTACGCGGCACACCAATCACCTGCGCGCCTAACGAGCGACAATAACCAAACAGATTAAAGTAAGAGGGATCATCCACCATTACCGTGTCACCACGGTGTATAAAGTAGCGCCCGATCAGGTCCAGCGCGTGGGAGATCCCGTGGGTCGTAATTATCTGTTCCAGGTCGGCCTGGATACCGGCCTCACCAAGGCGTTGCTGGAAGTCTTGCCGTAACGGCAAGTAACCGGCAGCCCGGCCGTACTCCACCAGATGAGCACCGGGGCTGCGGGACAGATGGCGTAAACTGCGTTGCAAACTACCGGTATCCTGCCAATCGGCAGGCAACCAGCCACAACCGGGCTGGTAACGATGCTGACCGTCTTGCATGGCGCGTCGCAGCAACCACAGCACATCAACGGCCTGATCAAGGTCACAGGCAGGCTCTGACTCCCGCATAACCGGAGATACCGGTCTGGCAACATAAAAGCCTGAGCCTTTACGCGAACTCAGATAGCCTGCAGCGACAAGGCGATCGTAAGCTTGAACGACCGTAAAACGGCTGACACTGTGATCGACAGCAAAATTACGGATAGAGGGAACCCGCGCTCCGAGGCGCAACACCCGGCTATCGATCTGATTCATCATCCCCCGCACGATCTGCTCGGTGAGAGGCAAGGTATCCTGGCTGTTAATATCGATCAGCATTTCCCTTTCTCCAACTGTACCGGTATTACTGCCGGTACAGGTCATGGATCTTTCAAAAAACTGTACATGTATTGTCAGAAAAAATCACGCTATCGTGACATACAACATCTACCGCAGCATGGCTGGCAGATCGCTGATACCACGCACAAGGCCACCGACGGCTAATATGAACTGCTCAGGAGATAAGCCGTATGAATACCCTTTTGCTTTATGGCGCAACTGTATTGATCTGGGGCTCGACCTGGCTCGCCATCACTTACCAGCTCGGGGAAGTCGCTCCGCTGCTGTCGGTCAGCTACCGCTTCGCGCTGGCAGCGATCCTTCTTGTCGCATACTGCGTGCTGCGAGGTAAAAATATGCGCTTTAGCCGCGCGGATCACGGCTTTATCTTTTTACAGGGCGCGTGCTTGTTCGGGTTTAACTACTGGCTGTTTTATCTGACCACCGAACACCTGACGTCAGGGCTCGTTGCCGTCACGTTCTCCACCGTAGTCTTTATGAACATCGTGAACGGCAGACTCTTTCTCGGCCGTCGTGTTCGGCCGCATGTCCTGCTCGCTGCCCTGATCGGGATAATAGGTATTGTGATGATCTTCTGGCCGGAACTGGCTGGTTATGCGTTGCACAGTGATACCGTACTGGCATTGGGGACAGCCGCTGCCGCAACCTACTGCGCTTCGTTAGGCAATATTCTTTCGGCCCGCAATCAGGCTCGCAAACTGCCGGTACTTCAGACCAACGCCTTCGGCATGGGTTACGGGGCGTTATTGATGTTTCTGGTAGCACTGCTCAGCGGCACCCCCGTCAGTTTTGACTGGCAGCCGGCCTATCTCGGATCGCTGTTCTTTCTGTCGGTGTTCGGCTCGATCATCGCCTTCGGTTGCTACCTGACCCTGATCGGCCGCCTGGGTGCCGATCGGGCAGCCTATGCCAGCCTGCTGTTCCCGGTCGTTGCCCTGCAACTTTCGGTTTGGTTCGAAGGTTATCAGTGGAGCACTTTAAGTTTGGCGGGAATGGCCTTGGTGGTACTGGGCAACCTGCTGATCCTGACCCCTGCCGAGCGCCTGCGGCGCCTGTTTAACTACCGCATCGCGGTGGAGCCGGCGATAAAGACAGGTTCAGCGAGGGACTAGGACGACGCTATGCGTCTGCTAGAAGCGAAACACATAAAACAGCGGCAGGCGGCAGGCGGCAGGCGGCAGGCGGCAGGCGGCAGGCGGCAGGCGGCAAATAATATTGTCAACCAAGAGCCCAAATCCGCATTCTTTGCTTTTTGCTTAGCCTGTAGCCTGTAGCCTGCAGCCCTTCCTCTAATAAGGAACCGTCGGTCCTTGCCAGCGCGGATCGATAGGACGGGCGCGGGCGATGGCAGCATCGGCTGCTCCCCAACCCTCGCAGCGACTGGCACCCGGGCGGCGGCGAAGGATATTCAGCAATCCCTTGCAGCGGGCATAGAAGTGAAAAAACCGCAGCACAAACTGA
>JBFGYY010000128.1:0-7376 GCA_041587095.1 Motiliproteus sp.
ACATAGCCCCGCTCACCAACAACGAGGCTGCGACCATCCAGAGTACTCGCATCCAGTAACAGCGTGCGGGTACTCTGCGAAGACAGCGTGGCGGGAATGTGGGTACGATCAGGGGTGATACGGTCAAGGGTGATACGATCAGGGGCGGCAAACACAGAGCCTGTCGCTAACGAGAAGCATGTTGCTGTTAAAACCGCCCTGCACAGGGGGGTCACAACGATGCGCGAGAGGCATGCTCGCGACAAAAGCGCAGCACATAACACAATGTATTCCTTATTATTGTTTAGCGGCAGGCAAGCCCGCCGTAAAAATTGCCGGACCCGTAAACGTTCAGGAGTCCGGCAATTCTGCTCCACTTTATACGTGCGGCCGGTTAGCGCGTACCTGAGCGGCGGATCGCCGCCGTGGTAAAGTCGCTACGCTTAAGCTTTACCCCAAACTTGAAACCGTCGGCTTCTTCATTGGTCAGGCTACCCACCAGATAACGCCCGGAGTTCAGGTCGTGCAACACTTCGCCGGTGTGCCAGGTTGTTTCTGCATCACGGTAAGGAAAAGAGTGCGCTTCCGCCACCCGCCACAGCTCGCCCCGCGAATCGTAATGATCGACCACGGCAGCCTGCCAACTGTCCTCGTCAATATAGAAAGTACGTTTTGCGTACACGTGACGCTCGCCAGGTTTCAGTGTCGCCTCGACGACCCAGACCCGGTGTTGCTCATAGCGCAGCAGATCTGAATTCAGATGCCCGGGCTGCAAAATATCACTGTACTTCAGGCCACGATCAGCCAGTTTAAAACTGTTATAAGGGATGATTTTTTCCTGTTTACCTACCAGCTTCCAGTCATACAGATTTGGTGCGCCGTTGTACATATCCAGATTATCAGCTGTACGCAGACCGTCGGCAGCGGTACCCGGGGCATCGTAAGCCACCTGTGGCGCACGGCGCACACGACGTTGCCCCGCGTTATATAACCAGGCCAAGCGGGGTTGCTTAACTTGGTCCAGGGTTTCGTGGATCAACAACACATTACCGGTCAAGCGAGCCGGTGCTTCAACTTTTTGCGTGAAATAGTTGAGGATATTGTCATCCTTATTAGCGTCGAACCCGTCTGCCAGATACTGAGGCCAGACCAGCTGTTCACGCAGACGAACCGGCGAAAAGCTGCCGTTACGCTGCACCGGTATCTGCACAATGGTACGCTCCAATGAGCCGCCCCGGTAGCGCGTGATGTGATTCCAGATAACTTCCAGACCATTCTGGGGAATCGGGAACGGCAGCGTCTCGGCAAAATCGGCCAGGCCATTCCCCCCCTCCTTCAACGTCGTGTTCGCAGCATTCTTTTTTGCCACGTCATAAATATGCTGCGGAAACCGACCCGAACGGTGGGTCGGATAGACATTGATCTTGTAGCTGTCGGGGTAGGCAGCCAGCAGCGCCAGCTGTCCCGGGGTCAACTGCGCTTTGTATTGTTCGACATTGGCCGCCGTGATGGTAAAACGGGGCTTCTCTCCCGCGTATGGGTCGGAGTAACGCTGATCCGCAGCAACTTTAGCCAGGCCGCCATCCCAGGCCGGAATTGTTCCGCTGGCATTGCCGGCCTTGACCGCCCCTACAGGCGTCAGATCGGCTCCCAGGCGTGCGACCTGCTCAGGGGAAACCGCTGCGACGGCCGTCCCCATGGCACTGGTGGCCAGAACGCTCGTTGCGAGAATAGCGACAGCCAGCCTGTTTTTATTATTTTTCAGCATAATTCGGTCCTCATCAGAGCAGGAACACCCTGCTCTGCTGTAATTCATCGTTAGAAAGACACGCCAAGGGTGGCAGACAGAAAATCGCGGTCACTGGTGATGTTGTAATCACCGCCACTAAAGCGGGTGTAGGACAGACCTGCGGTATAACGATTCGCATAATCGGCATTCAAGCCTAAACTGATCGCTTTGCGCCCTTCCACGAAACCGGTATTGACGGGGGAATAGCCTTCGACATCATGGGACCAGGCCAACGAAGGCGTCAGGTTGATACCTGCCACAACATCGGGGTAGTTAAGTATTCCCCGCGCCCGGTAACCCCAGGAATCCTGCGTGGTAAAACCATCGGTGCCGGCCTGACCGTACTCGCTGGGTCGTCCGTAGCGTATGCCGCCTTTGTCGGCGTTATCGAAGTCATGAATATGATTAACCGCAACCTCTCCCACCAACACCAGACGACTGGCCCCCATGACCCGATTGAAGAAGCGCGCCACCGTGACCTGCGCCTGCGAGACGTCGAAGCGATCGTAGCCGTTCACGACAGTGCCTGCGGTGAGGCCATTCACAACTGTCGTTGTATTGGCTGCGGCCACTCTGGCGTTCATTGGGTTGCCCGCGTGTGTACCTGCGGTAAGTATCGAGCCTACCAGGTCAGCACCGTTGATCTGCAACGGCAGATCCTGATGATGACTTAACTCCCCCGACACGGCGTATTCCCCGACATTGGTCGAGAAGCTCAGCCCCAGCAATTTTATATCTTCCAGGTACTCACTGAAGTAGCTGGGGTTTTGTGCACCTCCCGGCGTGAAAGGAGTGGCCGCCAGCAACTGGTCTGAGCCGGTAGAGACACCACTCGCAACCGGTAGCCGACTGTGGTAATTCATATAGAACAGGCCGAATTCGGTGGAATTCAACTCCTCGGCGAAGTAGCGCAGCGCCAAGCCGTATTGACCATCATCCGACGCCTCGCGAATACCGTCGCTATTTCTACTCACACTAAAGCCGGTTGCTGTAGCGGCACTATCACTGGTAAATGGGAGTGATAACTGGCCGGCTACCGCACCCAACGTCAGCGTATTACAACCCTCCGCTATATAATCAACCGTCGAGAAGAAAGTACCGCACCCATCAACGACGGTGGGTTCAAACTCCAGTTGGTAAAACGCTTCCACACTCAGCACATCGGTGACGCCGACGCTGCCGAACAGCATATTAACGGGCAACAGGCCCTCTTTAATTTCAGCGCCAGGACGGCGGAATGCGGCGGCATCGAAGGGATTGGCGACATTGATGCCGCCCTGAATAAAGGTACTCTCCCCCCAGCTCACCACTTGGCGGCCGAGGCGTACCGATGCAGGCATGTCGCCAAGATCGAAATTACTGTATACGAACGCGTCAAGGAGTTCCGCGCCGGAGAATTTAGCGTAATCGTTAAAGCCGTCGTCATTCAACGGCTCTCCTGCTGCGTAGCCATTGGGACCGTGCCCCCAGTCCACGTTGCCATCGTTGCCTTCGAAGTCGTACCAGTACTTACCGCGCAGGAACGCCCCCATATTCTCGTAGGTCAGTTCGAGGTCATGCACGCCTTTAAACACTTTCGTGAAGGCATCGTGTTTGGCGTAATTGAGGTTGCCGTCATCATTCACGCCATTACTGGCTAAGGTGCCGCCATTAAATAGCGAGATCTGTGCCGGGTCAGCATCTTCCATCCGCCAGCTGGCCCCGATTGAAAGCTGCGAATCAAATCGTCCCTCGACATCACCTAATGAAAACTCCGCTGCCCATAGCGGCTGACACAGGAACGAGCCCATTAGAGCTGCCAGCGACAAAGAGGCAACGGGACGGCCCGTTGCTTTTGCTGCGTGGAACTCCGGCGCGTTAATTATTTTTATCGCCATTTTATCACCCAAGTTGTTTGCGCTGCTGACCCCGATAGTCCGGCAACATTGACTCAACTGTTTCCAGTCTCTGTTAAGACAGATTCTGCATGTCACATCACGCTTCTTCTCTGACAATAACGCTCAGTTAATTATCAAACCGTGCATAAGTAACCTGCTATATAGCCCAGAATGACGTGATACAGCAACATAATGAGCACTATATCTTCACAGCTCAATGACAAAAATAATCCAAGTAGTGACAAAAACGATCATTTGCCAATAAAAAAACAACGCCCGTAAACACGACACAGCCCGGCCTGACACCGAAAAAGACGAGTAAAGAAAGTGACGATACGGTAGACTACTGGCGCTGACAGATGTTAATAAGCAGACCGTGCGCACTAGAACAACTAAAATCAGTTACGCACGTGCTCTGGGGAATAATTAAAGGCACTGGGCGCTGCCAGGATGGCTTGTACCTGCCGTGATATATCACGCCTCTATTCGTGATCCATTTGAAGCGACGAGCTGACTGCCCCGACAAATGATTGCCGAGCATTTTAATCGATACTTTAAAATCGTGCTGGCCGACGATAGCAACCGCCATATCGTGCACAAGCTGCGCTACGACGTTTATTGTACGGAGCTCGGGTTCGAAGATGCATCAGCGTTCCCGGATCAGGAAGAACGTGATCGTTACGATCAGTACGCGGACCACCTGCTTATCATTCATCGCAGTAGCGGTGCTTTTGTCGGCACCGTTCGCCTTGTAATACCGCCGGCAGACAGTCAACGGCTACTCCCTTTAGAAGAAAATTGTGGCCTGTCGCTAAACAGCTCACTTGTAAACCAGTCACTGGTGAATGAGCGCCGAATTTGCGAGGTATCCCGCCTCGCGGTGCACGCACGGTTTCGAATGCGTCGCGGCGAAGCAAATCAGGCCTTTGTGTATCAGGGCATTCGCTGTGAATTGTCCGAAGGCGAGATAGAACATTTTCCTTACATTTCCGTCGGTCTTTATATCGCGGCCGCTGCATGGTTTTCTATCCGGGGCTTAGATTACGCCTTTGTTATGATGGAGCCGCGTCTGGCGCGCCATCTGTCGCGGGTGGGTTTACATTTCGTCCAGATGGGGGAAACAATCGACTATCACGGTCTGCGAGCGCCTTTTTTCAGCACCCCAAACCTCTCAATAAAATACCTCAAGGGCGAAATCAAATCCCTCTATGAGCTTATAGAGAACGAACTAAAAGCTAACTACAGTCACAAGCTGCCGAACAGCACGTTCGAAAAACTTTAGTGTCAACCTCTTCACAACGTGATCGCACAGCGTAAAAAAAACACCTAAACTCTCCTTAGAGACTGTTATCAAAGGAGTGAATTCCATGCACCGCTATTTGCCAACAAAGCCGCTGCTCAAGCTGCTATTCATCCTGGCTGGCGTTGTTATTGCCGGTTGTTCCTCGCAGCGCACTCTGGAAAGCGATCTGGGGCTGTCTGATGCACCAGATTGGGTGAATATGGGTACCCAGGCAGTAGACAATGACAAAGGCCGCTTACTCCAGGGCGTCGGTATGGCCGACCCCATGAACAACAAATCTCTGCAGCGCAGCACCGCCGACAACCGCGCCAGAGCTGAGATTGCACGTATTCTGTCGCTTTATATTGATAACACCCTCAGAGATTACAGCAGCAATAGTGCTGAAAACGACAGTACGAGCGTAGAGCAATCCCTTACCAGTTCGACACGAACTGCATTAACGGGGGCACGGATCATTGCACGCTGGTTGGACCCTGAGAGCGGCACATTGTATGCGTTTGCCGAGCTGGACATGCAACAGGTCGAGGCGCTATTGTCGACCTCCTCTGCTCTGTCACAAGACTTAAAAACATACCTGTCTTCCCAAGCTAACGATTCATTTCAAATGCTGATTAAGGAAACCCAACCATGACACGCTGGTTATCATTGCTAATACTTTCCGCCGTGCTCGCAGGCTGCGGCACGCAGGTCACGCGAGTCAATCCCGATGAAACCATCGATCTTAGCGGGAGCTGGAATGACAGCGATTCCCGCCTCGTCGCGCAGGAGATGATTCGCGATGCCTTATCTCACCCCTGGATCTCTCAATATGAATCCCGTACAGGGCATTCGCCAACGGTGCTGATCGGTACGGTACGCAATCTCAGTCACGAACATATCAACATCAACACCTTTGTGAATGATATGGAACGCTCGCTGATCAACTCCGGACGCGTTGTATTCGTCGCCTCAAGCCAGGAACGTGGCGAGATCCGCGCCGAGCGGATCGATCAGGACCTGAACGCATCGGAAAGCACGCGCAAAGCAGCGGGCAATGAGCTGGGCGCAGATTTTATGCTGCAGGGACAAATCAACACCATCATTGACGTAGCCTCCAGAGACCAGGTCCGCTATTACCAGGTCGACCTGACACTGATCAGTCTCGTCGATAATCGCAAGGTGTGGCTCGGGCAGAAAAAAATCAAAAAATTGGTCGAGAACAGCAAACTGCGTTACTAAGACTGACTTAAACCATGGCTTTTAAGCGCTCGCGAGTCGCTGCCGGTTTCTTGTTTCTGGTGTTGTTGCAGGGCTGTGCTCTGCAGCAATACCAGCTTACGGGCATGGGCCGCTACCTCGATAGTCACTCCCTGAATGAGACTTTATTAAAACTCGACGCTCTGAAACCGGAACCGCGTGATAAATCCTTATACCAATTAAATCGTGGCTTAATTCACCATTTACTGGGCAACCATCAACAAAGCAATCGTGATCTTGAGGCGGCTAAAGCCTCTTTGGGAAAGGCCCAGGCCATTAGCGTATCGGAAAGCATCACGTCCTCAACAATCAACGAAACCTTTAACGATTACAGCGCGACACCCAGTGAACGCGTGCTGTTACATGTGGTTATGGCCTTGAATTACCTCGCGCAGAGAGATCTGAACGGTGCCAGGGTCGAAGCGCTGCAGGCCGATATCCTGATGCGTGAAATCCCTGAAGCTAACGCGCAATTAGCCAGCGCACGCTTTGTGGCCGGTTTGGTTTTTGAACTGAATGGGGAGTGGTCTGACGCCATGATCAGCTATCGAAAAGCTGAAGAGATCATGACCCGTAGACAGATACCCTTGCCCCCCTCCCTGCAACAGCGCCTGTTAACCATCACGCGCCAGCTCGGACTTGAAAATGAATATCGGCAATACCAGTCCCGATTCGGCCTGCAGGCGGAATCTGAGCAGATAGATACCGGTGAAGTGCTGGTACTTTTCCTGAATGGTAAAGTACCCTCCAAACACCAACAGATGATCAGTATTTATGTGCCGGCACTTGAGCACCATGTCACCATTGCGCAACCCTATTATCCACCCAAGCAAACCAGGGTTAATACCTCATCGCTCAATCTAGGTACAACAAGAGTACAGCTTGGGCTACTTGAAGATATCGATCTTCTTGCACGGGAAGATCTGCAGGCTGGCAGTGCAAAGCGACTGGCGCTGACTCTGGCACGGGTTACGTCAAAGCATAAATTGATCAAACAAGCCCGCAAGAAAGACCCTTTAGTGGCCTTACTCACGGACCTGGCTTCGATAGTGACAGAAGTCGCCGACACCCGCAGCTGGAACCTGTTACCGGCGTCCATCCTCATCGGTTCGGTACGACTGCCCGAAGGCGCCTATTCTCAACAGAGACTCACCCTTGCACCTCAGACGCCACCCTCTACGGAGCTTCAGGT
>JBFGYY010000129.1:0-7350 GCA_041587095.1 Motiliproteus sp.
GGTGTCCCAGTCTCTGGGTCACCATATCGCTAACGATGCCGTTCGCGACTGGGTCCTGAGCGAAGACAACAAGAAGGAGGTCGGTCCTTACGACGTCGCCCTCATTGCCGACTACAACATCGGCGGTGACGCCTGGTCTTCGCGCATCTTGCTCGAAGAGATGGGCCTGAACGTCGTTACCCAGTGGTCCGGCGACGGCACGCTGAACGAAGTGAAGAACAACATCAACGTGAAGCTGAACCTGCTGCACTGCTACCGTTCCATGAACTACCTGGCGCGGCACATGGAAGAGAAGTACGAAATCCCGTGGGTGGAATTCAACTTCTTTGGCCCCAGCAAAACGGCTGAAAGCCTGCGCAAGATTGCCACCTTCTTCGATGAAACCATCCAGGCTAACGCCGAGAAGGTCATCGCGAAGTATGAGGCACAAACACAGGCCATTATCGACAAGTATCGCCCGCGCCTGGAAGGCAAGCGCGTCATGCTGTACGTCGGTGGTCTGCGTCCCCGTCATACCATCGGTGCGTATCAGGATCTCGGCATGGAAGTTGTCGGCACCGGTTACGAATTCGGCCACAACGATGACTATGAACGCACCATCGAAGACCTGAAAGATCCGACCCTGCTCTACGACGACGTGACCGGTTATGAATTCGAAGAGTTCGTGAAGGCGGTCAAGCCCGATCTGATCGGCGGCGGTATCAAGGAAAAATTTATCTTCCAGAAGATGGGTATTCCCTTCCGTCAGATGCACTCCTGGGATTACTCCGGCCCGTACCACGGCTATGACGGCTTTGCCATCTTCGCCAGAGATATGGACATGACCCTGAATAATCCATGCTGGAAAGAATTAACCCCGCCCTGGAAGAAAAGCGCCTGAGCTGCTTGCGAAAAGGTTAATTCGTCGCCCCTGTCGGCAGGAACACCTGCCAGAGTTTCACTTACCGCCGTTAGTTCACTCTCTCGTTATGAAGAGCCGGTGGCGCGGTTGGGAGGTTAAAATGAGTCAAACTGCAGAAAACGTCAAGCCATGTTACCCGCTGTTCGAACAGCCGGAATACAAGGAATTGCTGGCCAAGAAAAAGGCTGGTTTTGAAGATCCTACCGAAGCCGCCAAGGTGCAGGACATCTTCGACTGGACCACCACCGAAGAGTACAAGGAACTGAACTTCAGCCGTAAAGCGCTGACTATCGACCCCGCGAAAGCCTGCCAGCCTCTCGGCGCCGTGCTGTGCTCGCTGGGCTTCGAAAAGACTTTGCCTTACGTGCACGGTTCTCAGGGCTGCGTTGCTTACTTTCGCACCTACTTCAATCGTCATTTCAAAGAACCGATCATGGCGGTCTCCGACTCCATGACCGAAGATTCCGCTGTATTCGGCGGCCAGAAAAACATGATCGAAGGTCTGGAAAACGCAACCGCGCTCTACAAGCCTGAAATGCTCGCCATTTCAACCACCTGTATGGCGGAAGTTATCGGTGACGACCTGAACGCCTTTATCGGCAATGCGAAAAAAGCGGGGGCCATTCCGCAGGATATGCCCACACCGTTCGCCCATACGCCGAGCTTTGTCGGCAGCCACACCACCGGCTGGGACAATATGTTTGAGGGCTTTGCCCGCTATTTCACCCTCAACCATATGGAAGACAAGGTTGTCGGCAGCAACGGCAAGATCAACCTGGTTCCTGGCTTTGAAACCTACCTGGGCAACTACCGTGTCCTGAAGCGGATGATGGCCGAAATGGATGTTGACGCATCACTGCTGTGCGACCCCAGCGAAGTACTGGACACCCCTGCCGACGGCGACTACCGCATGTATGAAGGCGGTACCACGCAGGCCGAGATCAAGGATGCGCCGAACGCCATCGACACCCTGCTGCTGCAGCCCTGGGGACTGGCCAAGACCAAGAAGTACGTCAAGACAACCTGGAATCAGCCTGCCACAGACGTAGCCGTGCCGATGGGGCTGGCCGGAACCGACCAGTTCCTGATGAAAGTGTCCGAGCTGACCGGCAAAGAGATCCCGGCCAGTCTGGCTCTGGAGCGCGGTCGTCTGGTCGATATGATGACCGACTCCCACACCTGGCTGCATGGCAAGAAATTTGCCCTGTACGGCGATCCGGACTTCGTCATGGGTCTGGCCAGCTTCCTGCTGGAGCTGGGCGCAGAGCCCTCCATCATCCTGTGCAACAACGCGACCAAGCGCTGGGGCAAGGCGATGCAGAAGGTTCTCGACGGCTCACCTTTCGGTAAGGACTGCGAGATTCACTTCGGTAAGGACCTGTGGCATCTGCGTTCGCTGCTGTTCACCAACAAACCGGATTTCGTTATCGGTAACTCCTATGGCAAGTTCCTGCAGCGTGACACGCTGGCCAAAGGCAAAGAGTTCGAAGTGCCACTGATTCGTCTCGGCTTCCCGATCTTCGATCGCCACCATATGCATCGCCAGACCACGCTTGGCTATGAAGGTGCCATGCAGATCCTGACGACACTGGTGAACGAAGTCCTGGCCAAGCTGGACGAGGAAACCATGCAAATCGGGGCAACCGATTATAACTTTGACCTAGTGCGCTAAGCGCAAACCGCTACGGCGTTGACCTAGCGCGCTAAGCGCAAACCGCTACGGCGTAGATCTGGTGCGCTGAGCACCAGACGCTACAGCGTAGTTCCGGGGCCCTAATCGCTACCACACGGATCAGGGTTTCCCGCTTTAAGTCAAAGGGTTGGGGAACCAGCTCCCCAACCCTTAACACAGTGGAGAAACAACGATGCCCAGTGTGATGCTGCGAGAACATGAAGGAAAGCTGTCACTGTATATCGCCAAGAAAGATCTGGAAGCGATGGTGGTTTCGCTGGAACACGACGAAACCGACCGTTGGGGCGGAAAGATTGAGCTCGACGACGGCAGTGCCTGGTATCTGGACCCACTGGATGCCAAACCAAAAATGCCCAAAACCGTGCGCGTACGACGCGCCTGACTTGGTATAAACACGCGCTTATTTGAGCAGTTGCAACAGGATCAGACGCGACCGAAAGCGTTGATATACCCTGTTGAAAAACGAGGAGAACGACTATGGCTCTGTATATTGTCGAAGACGAATGCATCTCTTGCGGCGACTGTGTGCCGGAGTGTCCAAACGAATCCATCACCGAAAGCATGGTAGCTTTCAAAATAAAAGCCGCTACCTGCACCGAATGTGATGGCGAAGCCGCCACGCCGAAATGCGTGGATATCTGTCCCATCGATAACTGTATTCTGCCGATCAGTTAAGGCGGTTCCCGGGAAAGGCGGCCTGCAGAGATTCCCCTCCTGCGGGTTGTCTTTCCACCCTTCTCAGAGCGCGGCCTGGCCTGAACAGGCGGCACGACTGAACCGGAGGTTCTATGACGCACGATAATTTCCAATTCAAAATTGCCATTGCCACGAACAGCGGCGAACGGATTGATGGTCATTTTGGCAGCTGCACATCCTTCGCCATCTACCAGTTTGATAGCACGAATGCGCAGCTGTTAGAAACCCGCACCGCCAGCACCGAAGGCGGCATTGACAAGAATGACCTCCGCGCCGCGCAGATCAGCGACTGCCACCTGCTGTATGTCGCCTCGATCGGCGGCCCTGCAGCTGCAAAAGTGATCAAAAGCGGTGTGCATCCGCTTAAAGACCCGCTTGAAAGCCCAATCAACGACATATTGGTCAAGCTTCAGCAGGTCCTGCAAGGCAATCCGCCCCCCTGGATGGCCAAACTGATGGGCATTAAAAACACCCGTAGCTTCGACGCCGTCAGCGACTGACACGCCCAAGCAAGCAAACAAACACGACTTTCACCTTTTTCTGCTGCGCCTTGGCCAGGGAAGGCTTTTTTAACGCGGGCTGCACCAGAAAAAACACGGTATCACGCACGGGGCCAGGCATATCTGCTCTCCCCCCCGGTTCCTTTGCCTCGGTAATCTGACAGATGTAAGCAGTTATAATCCCCGACAGGGTGTAAGCTTGTTATGAACGGGTTATAGTTGGGTCGCAAACCTGCGCTAAGCACCAGCATCTGCCGTACCGATACAGGGGCAAACAGGAACGATGTCCTCCCGACAAAAACAGTATTCCCCCTCCCCTGACCAGCGCTTTGGTATCATGGCGGCGGTATCCATTGTCGTCCTGCTGATCATCTTCGCCACATACGGCTACTTCGATCGCAAGAACCTGCTTACCCGCGGCAACAACGCCGCTGTTCAGATAGCCGAGGAAACGGCGTTGTCCGGTGCGGCAACGCTGGATATGACCCAAAAACTGCTTGCCGCCATGCGTCTGCTGGTAAAGCCCCCGGTTCGTAATGCCAGCCCTGATCACGATCTGGTACGAGCGGAACTGCTCAACCTGAAACAGCAGACCCCGCATGTTATGGACTTGCTGATCATCTCGGCGCAAGGCGAAATCACCAACTGGACCGGAACGGGCAGCCCCCCCGATATCCGCGACAGGGACTACTTCAGTGTGCACCGGGACGCACACAACGTCGAACTCCATATCGGCAAACCGTTGCTATCCAAGGTGCATCTGGGTAGCTGGTTCTTCGCCATCAGTCAGGCCCTGCGGGATGAACAAGGCAACCTTAGCGAGGTACTGGTTATTATTGTCGACGTCGACCTGCTGCGTGAACGGCTCGGATTCCACTTTGCAGTGCCCGGCAGTACACAGTTACTGGTCGACGATAGCGGATTAATTTATACCCGTGAGCCGGAGTATGAACGCTACGTCGGTAAACATATCCTTCATCCGCAAAAACTGGCCGGTCTTTCCCCGACAACCCCCTCCGCCAGCTTTCAGGTCGCCGCATCGCTGGATGACCAGCAACGAATCATCGCTTTTCACCAACTGCCGGGGTATTCGATAACGGCGGTGGGTACCATCTCCGTACCGGACCTGCTGGCCGCCTGGACGCAACGGTTGCAGATCGTCATCTTTCTCTGGGTTGTACTCAGTCTCTGTATTATCCTGGCCGCCAAACGTTCGGCAGCGCTCAGCCGTGAACAGGTATTGCAGGCCAACACCGACGGCCTGACCGGCATCCGTAACCGGCGCGCCATCATGACCTGCGCGAGCGACCTTGAAAATGATCCGTCCGGCAACGGACCGCTGTCGCTGCTTATGATCGATATCGACCACTTTAAGCGCATCAACGATCATTTCGGCCATCCGGCGGGGGACGCGGTGATCTGTTCGGTGGCAGAGCTGTTACGCAACAATATCCGCTCTACCGATATCGTCGGACGCTATGGCGGCGAGGAGTTTCTGGTGCTGATGCCCCATACCACCTCAGAAGGTGCGGCGACGGTTGCCGAAAAACTGCGCATGTGCGTAGAAGACGGGCTGCACAACCCACAGCCGATCACCATCAGTATCGGTATTGCGACCCTGAACAGCCTCAATCAGTCCCTCGACAGCGCCTTGATTCAGGCTGACGCTGCTCTGTACCGTGCCAAGGAGGCGGGACGTAACTGCATTCGCATCGCCTCCCAGACAACGGACCCGACGCAACCGGCAGCGCCCCTCACCCGTTCAGCTCTGTAAGACGCTGCGTTATCCGGCTGCACCTTGCCTGAACCGCGGGCGCGTTTCGCAACCTCCCGGATAACAGTCACACCCGTCACATCTCACCTTGTCACCTTTGTCACGCTTCGACGTACTGGCTTGTCACAAAAGCCACAACGCGCCCATACACGCGCATATTAATCAACAAGTTACGAATGGCACATTCATTGCTCCTACCTCTATCAGGCGTGTAAGCCACAGGAGACCCTATGAAAGCCAAACAGATTGCCGAGCTGCTTGATGAACCGGCTTGCTCCCATAACGATAAAGAAAAGTCAGGCTGCGCCCGTCCCACACCCGGCGCATCTGCCGGAGGCTGCGCCTTCGATGGCGCCCAGATCGCCCTGCTGCCTATCGCCGATGTTGCGCATATTGTGCATGGTCCCATCGCCTGTGCCGGTAATTACTGGGATAACCGCGGCACCCGCTCCAGTGGTCCCACCCTATACCGACTCGGCATGACCACAGATCTGACCGAGCAGGATGTGATCATGGGGCGCGGTGAGAAGCGCCTGTTCCACAGCATCAAACAAGCCATCGATACTTATCAGCCGGCGGCGGTCTTCGTCTACAGCACCTGCGTGCCGGCAATGATTGGCGATGATATCGAAGCGGTGTGCAACGCGGCGGCCGAGCGCTGGGGAACGCCGGTGGTTCCGGTCGATGCGGCCGGCTTCTACGGATCCAAGAACCTGGGCAATCGGATCGCCGGCGAAGCGATGTTCAAGTATGTGATAGGCAGCGCCGACAAGGCAGCCAAGCCTGGGCACCCTGCCGGGATCCCGGTCTACGACATCAACCTGATCGGCGAATACAACATTGCCGGTGAGCTATGGAACGTCATGCCTCTGTTGGATGAACTCGGGCTGCGGGTGCTTTGCACCCTGTCCGGTGATGCGCGCTTCCACGAAGTCCAGAGCATGCATCAGGCCGACGTGAATATGATGGTCTGCTCCAAGGCGATGGTAAATGTGGCCCGCAAACTCAAAACTAAATATGGCACCCCCTGGTTCGAAGGCAGCTTTTACGGGACCCGCGACACCTCACAGTCGCTGCGCGACTTTGCCCGCCTGATCGGCGATGCCGGTCTTATTGAGCGCACCGAACAGGTTATCGCCCGCGAAGAAGCCCGCCTGGATTCGGCACTTGAGCCCTGGCGCGAAAAGCTGCGCGGCCAGCGCGTCCTGCTGTATACCGGTGGCGTGAAGTCCTGGTCCGTGGTCTCTGCCCTGCAGGATCTCGGCATGGAAGTCGTCGCAACCGGCACCAAAAAATCTACCGAAGAGGACAAGGCCAGAATCCGCGAACTGATGGGCGAGGATGCCGTCATGCTCGATGGCGGCAGCGCCCGTCAACTGCTGGACAAGGTCGCGCAATTCAACGCCGATATGCTGATCGCCGGGGGGCGTAATCTATACACCGCCTTGAAGGCGCAGCTGCCGTTTCTGGATATCAACCAGGAACGCGAGTTCGGCTACGCCGGTTACGTCGGGATGCAGGAACTGGCCCGCCAGCTAACGCTGACCCTCAGCAATCCGGTTTGGCAGCAGGTAAGGGCTCCGGCCCCCTGGGCCGATAACGACAGCGCAATGGCTGCCGCAGGTCCGGACAGCCTGAACGCAGAAGCGTCGACAACCGCCTCAGATTCAACACCTTCGATACCTTCAACACCGTCAACACAGCCAACACGTTCAACACCGTCAACCGTAACGACAACCAATTAAGGGGACGATCATGGCCAAGCCGCTTGCCGACAACCTGCTAC
>JBFGYY010000130.1:0-7209 GCA_041587095.1 Motiliproteus sp.
ATCGATGGTTATGGCAGTGATGTTCGTTGAACTCAAAGGAGTCGTCAGGTATGCGCACTAAGTTGCACAAGCAGGCGGGTTGGACCTTTACGGGATTACTTTTTGTCTTGATCGTCTGTGGTATCTTTTTGTCGGTGGGTTTCAAACTGGGGCCGCATTATGCCGATCATTACACGCTGAACTCCATTATGGAGGAGGTAGTGGCAGACCGTCAGCTACTCGGTAAAAAGCCGTTCGAGATCGAGTCCGCGATGCGCAAGCATCTGAACATGAATAACATGCACTTGCCGAAGGACTTTCTGAGTATCAAGCGCGACAAAGGCGATGTCACCCTGAGCATCAATTATGAGATCCGCGAACCCCTGTTTTTCAACGTCGATGCTTTGATAACCTTTAATGATACTTACGTAGGGCAACCCCTTTGAATGATTCTTTAACCCGGTTACAACGGGTCCTGGGGTACCGATTTAACGATCTTTCCCTGCTTGAACTGGCTCTGACCCACCGCAGCTGCGGTAAGCGTAACAATGAGCGGCTGGAGTTTCTCGGCGATTCCATCGTGAATTTTGTCATCGCCGATGCCCTGTTTCGGCGCTTTCCGAGTGCGAAGGAGGGGCAGTTAAGCCGCTTGCGCGCCCGTTTGGTCAAAGGTGTGACCCTGGCCGAACTCGCCCGTGAAATGACATTTGGTGATTACCTGCGTTTAGGCACCGGTGAGTTGAAAAGTGGCGGCTTTAAGCGCGAATCTATTTTGGCCGATGCGGTTGAAGCGGTGATCGGCGCGATCTATCTAGACAGTGGGCTGGAGCCGTGCCGGGAGCGGATCGAAGCCTGGTTTGCCAGCCGACTGGCGGCTCTGTCGCTGGAAGATACACAAAAAGATGCGAAAACGCGCTTACAGGAGTTTCTCCAGGCTCGCAAAGTTGCACTGCCGCAATATCAGCTGCTGGGTGTCGAAGGCGAAGCCCACGATCAGCAATTTACCATTGAGTGCCAGGTCGACCTGTTGAGCACCCCGACAACCGGTCTCGGCGGCAGCCGCCGGGTAGCCGAGCAGAAAGCCGCGCGACAAGCATTGATCTTATTGGGTGCCGAGGAAAAAGCATGACCGACCAGTCAAATGACGAGCAGGGTATCGATCCGCAACAGGCTGGCGACACAGTGCAGAGCCGTTGTGGTTACGTTGCTATCGTGGGGCGGCCGAATGTCGGTAAGTCCACGCTGCTGAACCGTATTCTGGGCCAGAAACTGAGCATTACCTCGCGTAAACCACAGACGACCCGGCACCAGATTCTCGGCATCAAAACCGAAGAGGAGGTTCAGGTCGTTTACGTCGATACTCCGGGGCTGCATAAAAACCAGGAAAAGGCGATCAATCGCTACATGAACAGGGCAGCGAGTTCGGCGCTCAAGCACGTTGATCTGGTGATCTTTATGGTCGATCGAACGCGCTGGACCGAGGAAGATGAAGCGGTGTACGAAAAAGTGCGTACCGCCAAATGCCCGGTGTTGCTGGTCGTGAATAAGGTCGACAGACTGGACGACAAGCAATGGTTGTTGCCCCATTTGCAGACTCTGGCTGAAAAAATGGCGTTTGCTGAAATAATCCCCACCTCCGCCAAACTCGGCCAGAATGTCGCCCAGCTGGAAGCTGCGGTTGCGGCGCGACTCCCTGCCGGTGATCATTTCTATCCGGAGGATCAGATCACCGACCGCAGTTCACGCTTTTTGGCCGCAGAGCTGGTTCGGGAAAAGATCATGCGTCAGCTGGGTGATGAACTGCCTTACGAGATGACGGTGGAAATAGAAGAGTTCTCCCGTGAAGGCCAGGTGTTACATATCGGCGCACTGATTCTGGTTGAGCGTAAAGGACAGAAAATTATCGTCATCGGTAATGGTGGTGAGCGAATCAAGCAGATCGGTCAGGATGCCCGTAAGGATATGGAGACCATGTTCGATTCCAAGGTCATGCTGCGTCTCTGGGTTAAAGTAAAAAGCGGTTGGTCGGACGATGAGCGCGCCATGCGCACCCTGGGGTATGACGACGTCTGATCGTATCGAGGGGCAGCCGGCTTTTGTATTGCACAGCCGCCCCTACCGCGAGACCAGCTGTCTCGTGGATTACCTGACACCGGGACATGGTCTTGTCCGCGCCGTCGTGCGCGGCGTACGCAAGCCGCGCTCGCGTATTCGCCAGGCCGTGCAGCCCTTTGTCGCCCTGCAGATCGGCTGGACCGGCCGCGGGGAGCTCAAAACCTTACTGGGCGGCGAAACCGATGGCCTTGCGCTGCTGCGCTCCGGCAGGCGCCTTCTGTGCGGCTTTTACCTGAATGAACTTCTCTGCCGGCTGCTGCGTGACAGCGACGCGAATGCGCGCCTGTTTGCCCTGTACCGTTTTTCCCTCGAAGAGCTGGCAAATTCACAGGTTGAAGAAGAGGCTGTCTTGCGCGTCTTTGAACGCCGGTTGCTGGCGGAGCTCGGCAGTGGCCTCGAATTCGCGCAGGACACGCAGGGTTTGCCGCTGCGCAAGGATCAGTATTATCACTTTGACCCGCAGCAGGGCTTTTTGCTTAGGCGCGAAACAACCGATACACTGCGCGCCTCGCTTTTCCTTGGTGCCAGTCTGACGGCTATCGCCGAGGATGACTACAGCGATGCTGCAGTCCTGCGGGATGCCAAGCGACTGATGCGCCAGGCGCTGGCGGAATTGCTCGGTGCAGAGCCCTTACAGAGTCGACAGCTTTTTTTCCGCCCCGCTCCGTTGGTGGCGCAACCGAATAGCGAGAATTAGGTCTTATGATTCTGGGAATCGGCACCGATATTGTACGGGTTGATCGCATGGAGCAGGCGCTTTCGCGCTATCCGCAGCGTTTTGCTGCCAGGATTCTCTCAGCAAGAGAGCTGGAGCGCTTTAACAGCCATCAGCAGCCCGAACGCTTCCTGGCTAAACGCTTTGCTGTGAAGGAAGCGGCGGCAAAAGCGCTGGGTACCGGCATTGCGCAGGGTGTCTCCTGGCAGCATATCGATCTGGAGCACGATCCACTGGGCGCGCCGCGGCTCTGTTTGAGCGATCGCGCCCTGGCGTTGTCACAGCAAAAGGGTGTCACGGCGATGCATATCAGCCTGTCGGATGAAAAAGACTATGTTGTGGCGTTTGTCATATTAAGCAACTGAATACGGTGACAGACAGGGGGCGAATGCTGCCCGGTTTTGGTGATGCAGGCGTGAATAAAATACGCGCAATAAGGTGAGCCTATGAACGTTGAATTTCCCACTATCGAAGCCTACGTCGGTCATACACCGCTGGTCCGGTTGCAGCGAATGCCCGGAAAGACCACCAATACCATCCTGGTTAAACTGGAAGGCAATAATCCGGCTGGTTCGGTAAAAGACCGTCCCGCATTGAGCATGATTCTCCAGGCCGAACAGCGGGGAGATATCCAGCCCGGTGATACGCTGATCGAAGCAACCAGTGGCAACACCGGTATCGCGCTGGCAATGGCCGCGGCGATTAAAGGTTACCGGATGGTATTGATCATGCCGTCGCATATGAGTGCCGAGCGCAAGAGTGCCATGACCGCCTACGGTGCCGAGCTGATCGAAGTTTCCAAAGAAGCCGGTATGGAAGGTGCACGAGACCTGGCGCTGCAGATGCAGGCGGATGGCGAAGGGAAAGTGCTGGATCAGTTTTCCAACGGTGACAATCCTATCGCGCATTATCAGGGAACCGGCCCGGAGATCTGGCAGCAGACCCAGGGTACCATTACGCACTTTGTCAGCTCGATGGGCACCACCGGCACGATCATGGGGGTCTCCAGGTACCTGAAAGAGCAAAACCCGGCGGTACAGATTGTCGGACTGCAACCCGAAGATGGCGCCAGTATTCCCGGTATCCGTCGCTGGCCAGAGGCTTATCTGCCAAAAATCTTTGATCGCAGCCGGGTTGATCGTGTCCTCGATATGGGGCAGCAGGAAGCGGAGCTAACCATGCAGGAGCTGGCGCGTCAGGAAGGTATTTTCTGCGGTGTGTCTTCCGGCGGTGCCGTCGCTGGCGCACTAAGGCTATCCCGCGAAGTAGAGAATGCGGTGATTGTTTGTATTATTTGTGACCGCGGTGATCGCTATCTCTCCACCGGTGTCTTTGATCAGGCATCGCCTGCTTGAAGCTAACCGGCATAACCGGATAATAGCGCCAGGGTTTCGGGTGGCCCTGTGATACGCCTATGTTAAGCCCGAACACAGCCAAGACCCAGGTGATGACAAGAGAAGGGTAAGCTTCTTTTGTCGCACCTCAATAACAATAAACAAGGGTCCCAGGCGATCATTTCAGGAAGGAGTAACCTGTTGGTATGGTAAAGGTACGCGAAGACCATCCTATTCACGATGATGGATCCGTTAACCTCGATTTGTGGTTAATGCGAATTCAAAAAGACAATAATATTGTCGATGTCGAACAAATTTTACGGGCCTGCGCATTAAGCCGCAAAGCTCATGAAGAGTCAGATGCCCAGGAAGATATCTGGACCGATAACAACCCCGGAAGTTACCGTACCGGGCTCGAGATGGCTGAGATTCTTGCGGATCTGAAATTGGACCAGGAAGCGCTGGTCAGTGCCATTCTGTACCGCAGTGTGCGTGAGCGCAAGCTGTCCCTCGCCGATGTTAAAGCCCAGTTCGGTGACGGGGTCGCCAAGCTGATCGATGGCGTGCTGCAGATGGCGGCCATCGGGGCGTTGGTACATCCTACGCCCGATAGTGTGTTCGGCCAGTCAGAAGGACAGCTGGATAACGTCCGCAAGATGCTGGTGACCATGATCGACGATGTTCGGGTGGCTTTGATCAAGCTGGCCGAGCGAACCTGTGCGATTCGGGCGGTCAAAACCGGCGACCGGAAAAAACGTTACCGTGTTGCCCGCGAAGTGTTTGATGTGTACGCGCCGCTCGCGCACCGTCTGGGTATCGGCCATATCAAATGGGAACTCGAAGATCTGAGTTTCCGCTACCTGCAGCCCAGTGCCTACAAGCAGATCGCCACTCTGCTGGATGAAAAACGTCTTGACCGGCAACAGTTTATTGAAGATGTACTGGCCACACTGCGTGGTGAACTGGCCAAGGTGGGTATTAGCGGCGACCTGATGGGACGTGCCAAGCATATCTACAGTATCTGGCGCAAAATGCAGCGCAAGAATGTGGACTTCACCCAGATCTACGATGTGCGTGCCGTGCGTATTCTGGTGCCCAAAGTGTCCGATTGTTACGCGGTACTGGGGATCGTGCACGGCCTGTGGAAAAATGTCCCGCACGAATTCGATGACTATATCGCGTCACCGAAGAAAAATGGTTACCGGTCTCTGCATACCGCCGTAATCGGCCCGCAGGGTAAAGTGCTGGAGATCCAGATCAGAACGTCGGAGATGCATGAAGATGCCGAGTTGGGCGTCTGTGCACACTGGTTGTACAAGGGCACCGATACCGCCAGCAAAACCGACAGCTATGAAAGTAAGATCTCCTGGTTACGCCAGGTACTTGAATGGCACGAAGACGTCGGTAGCGTTAACGAGTTTGTGGATCAGTTTCGTGCCGATGCGGAACACGAGCGCATCTATGCGTTCACGCCGGAAGGGCATGTCGTGGATATGCAATACGGGTCGACGCCACTGGACTTCGCCTACCGGGTGCACACCAAAATTGGTCACCGTTGCCGGGGCGCGAAGGTTAACGGCAAGATCGTCACCCTCAGCTTTAAGCTGAAGACCGGTGATCAGGTCGAAATCATGACCGGACGCGAAGAGTGTCCGAGCCGTGACTGGCTGAACAGTAACCTGGGCTTTATCACCTCATCCCGGGCCCGGGCAAAGGTTCGGCACTGGTTTAAAGAGCAGGACCGCGAGCAGAATATGCTGGATGGCCGGCAGATGGCCGAGCGGGAGATGAAGCGCCTGGCCCTGACCGGTGTCGATTACAATGCGCTGGCGGATAACCTCGGTTTCGCTATCCGGGACGATATGTTTGCTGCCTTAGGGGCCGGCGATCTACGCCTGACGCAGATTATCGGTTCGGCACAACGGCTGGTGGAAACACCGCGTGAATCCAAGCAGTTGGATCTGGCGCTGCCGCCGGGGCGTAAAAGCAAGGTCGGTAAGGGGGATGTACATATATCCGGTGTCGGCAACCTGCTGACCAGCATGGCCAGCTGCTGCAAACCCGTGCCGGGAGACCCTATTATCGGCTATATCACGCTGGGGCGCGGTGTTTCGATTCACCGTCAGGATTGCGTAAATGCCCTGCAGCTGCAGGAAAAGGAGCACGAGCGGATCATCGAGGTCAGCTGGGGCGAAGAGGAGGGTAGTACTTACCCGGTCGATGTCCTGGTCGATGCCTACGACCGCCCGGCCCTGCTGCGTGATGTCATGACGATAATGGCCAATGACAAGGTCAACGTCGTCGCCGTGAACACCCTGACCGACAAAAAACGCAACACGGCCCGGCTGCTGATTACGCTTGAAATTCGCAAGCTGGAAGATCTTGGCCGCTTGATGGACCGTATCGGTCAGCTGAGTAATGTTATGGACGTACATCGCTTGGCTTCCGGGAGCCAGGGTTGACGACGATGCATACTTTAACTGATCTGTTGCGTCTGATGGCGTGCCTGCGGGATCCGCAGCAGGGCTGCCCCTGGGACCTGAAGCAGGATTTTGACTCTATCGTGCCCCATACGCTGGACGAGGTGTACGAGGTTATCGATACCATCGAGCGCCAGGACTATCCCCATCTGGGTGATGAACTGGGTGACCTGCTGTTTCAGGTGGTCTTCTACGCCCGGTTAGCCGAAGAGGCCGGCTATTTCGATTTTTCCGACGTGGTCTCCGGGCTGACCGAAAAGCTGCTGCGCCGGCATCCGCACCTGTTTCCTGCCGGTACCCTGGCGAGTTTTGGTCAGGGGAGCGATCTTGATGAGGCGACGATCCGCGCCAACTGGGAGCGGATCAAACGTCAGGAACGGGCCGGAAAACCTGAGCAGGAAGACGTACCCGCGGACGCATCCGTGCTGGCGGACATTCCCGCTGCATTGCCCGGGCTGCTGCGGGCACATAAATTACAAAAGCGCGCTGCCAGCGTTGGCTTCGACTGGTCCGAGCTGGCCCCGGTTCTGGATAATCTGGCCGCTGAACTGACCGAACTGCGCGAGGCGGTCGCCAGCGGCGATCG